>JAQYFM010000061.1 GCA_028723145.1 Spirochaetales bacterium
CCATCAAAATTAAAAGAATCAATAAAACGGTAAGCCTTTTCGTTTGCCGTTTTAATACTTTTACCTCTACCAACTACAGTAAAGCATCTACCACCTGTGGTTTTAAGATTCTTTACATTCTCTCCATCAATAGCACCAGCAAAGACTAGAGGTAATCTATGAAGCAAATTATTAACTAAATATGGATATTTAAGGTTAATATCTTTTCCTATTGTAGGATTCATTGGATACCCATTTGAAGCAACTACAACAGCAACTGTGCTTTCATGTGTGAGTTCAAGGTTGATAGAAGAAATTCGATCTTCATTTAATGCTTTAACAATCTCAACAATATCTGTCTTAATTAATGGTACCATTGCTTGTGTAGCTGGATCGTTAAATCTAACATGGTAATCTACTAATACAGGACGGTCTTCTTGAATAATAATGGAGAAAGTTAATACACCTTTATAGGCAAGCTGCTCAACCTTAATACCATAAATTGTTGGTTCAATTATCTGTTCTTTAATTAAGTCCTGGTATTCTTTTTTTAACTGGATAGGACAAACAGCACCCATACCACCTGTTGGGATACCTTGATCTGCTGAAGTATACATGTAATCAGAAGTGAATGGAAGTGCAAGATACCCATTGTTATCCAAAAGTACTGTTACAGTAATTGGTAATCCTGCACAGTGCTCTTCAAGTAAAACTGGTCCAAGTTTAAAAAGTTCATCAGCAAACTCAAGTAAAGCTTTGCTATCTGAAGAGTCAAGCATTATTCTAGATGGAGCAATTGTATTTGATTTTAATATAAAGTGCTCTCCCTCATGTCTAGATAAGAATTTTCCTAATGCTGTTGAAGATTCAAAAAGATTTCTTCTTGGTGTTGGAATATTGTGTCTATCGGTAAAAGCTCTAGCAAAATTTCTGTCCCCTTCAAGCTTTAATGAGCTTAAAGGTGCACCAAATGTGCTAATACCTTTTCGCTGTAGAAAATCAATCATACCAGCAAGCAGTGGTGCTTCTGTACCGATAAATACATGTTGAATATTATATTTTAAGCAAGCATTATATACAGCTTCTTTATCAGAAGGGTCTACTTCTGGTAGATTAGTTGCTATAGATTTTGTTGCCACATTCCCCGGTGCATAAAATAGCTCTGAAATTAGATTGCTCCTGCTGAACCACCATGCAATTGCATGGTCCTTTGCACCTGATCCCAGGATTAAAACTCGCATTTCAGCCCCCTATAACTAAAATGCTAAACTACCAAAAGTGCCGCGTCAAACAAAATCAATAAATATTTTTTTATTAATATCAGCTTTTATTCAAATAGTACTTCTAAAGACTTTAGATAATCATCACGTGTGAGAGCATGAACAATTGTTGCTTTAACACGGGAAGAATTCCTAACACCCTTTAAATATGCTGCTGCATGCTTTCTCATTTCTCTTGCAGCCAAAGCTTCACCAAAGTAAGAAATCATGTAGTCTAAATGCTTGATAATAGTGTTATAGCGCTCTTCAAGAGGAATATCATGATAACTACCACTTTCTAAGAGTTCTTTAGTTTGCTTGAAAATAAAAGGATTTCCAATTGCTCCTCTAGCAAACATAACCCCATCAACATTACATGATTTAACCATCTTAAGAGCATCTTCAGGAGTAAAGACATCACCAGAGCCAAATACTAATACACTTTTATCAACTCTTTCTCTGAGGATTTTGATATCCTCATATGATGCAGTTCCTGAGTAATTTTGACTACGAGTTCTTGCATGGAGGGTAAGTGCAGAAGCACCAGCACTCACGCAAGCATCAGCAAATTCTAGATAGTTAATTGATGAAGAATCCCAACCCAGTCTAAATTTTACTGTAATAGGTACATCGGTATTTTGCTTTAAAAAGCTAACAATGTTGTAAATTTTATCAGGATTTTTCATTAATGCAGATCCACATCCATTTTTTACCACCTTAGGAACAGGACAACCTGCATTGATATCAATTGCAGTTGGTTTATACTCTAATAGGCGAGAAAGAGAGCGCCTAACAGGATCCTCATCAGGAGCAAAGATTTGCATTATAAGTTCATCTTCTCCTTCATATCTTAGAAGTAGATCCTCTGTCTTTTCATTATCCCTTGCTAAACCTTCGCATGACACCATTTCAGTAACTGCAATGGCAGCACCATGCTCTCTTGAAATCCTTCTGAAGGCTCTATCAGAATATCCCGCAAGAGGTGCAAGTATTAAGTTTCCATTTATCTCTTTGCTTCCTAATTTCATAATTAAACCTTTATTTAGTTTTGTAATATTTTTAATTGTTCTCTTTTATTCACATCGGCCTTAATAATCTTATACACTGTAGCTGTAATAGGGACTGCAATTAACATACCAATAATTCCAAGTAGACCACCACCTATTGTTACTGCTGCTAACACCCAAAGACCTGGGAGACCTAAAGCTGAACCAACTACACGAGGATATATTAAGTTACCTTCTACTTGCTGTAAGATGATTAAAAATATAATAAAAATCAATGCCTTTATTGGGGACACTGTAAAAATCATAAAAGCACCTAAAAAGCCACCAATGTATGCTCCCGCAATAGGTATTAGTGCTGTAAGGGCAATTAATGAACCAATCATCAAAGCATATGGAAGCCTTAATACCATCATGCCAATAGCACAAAGAGAACCTAAAATAATTGCTTCAGTGCACTGTCCTACAATGTATGAATGAAAGCTTTCATCAAGGACATTAAGTGTATATAAAATCTTTTCATATATTTTACTTGGAAGGTAAGCTTTTAATACTCTCTTTGATTGTGATTTCAATTTATCTTTACCATTTAAAACATAAAGGGCAAACATAAAGCTTAAAAAGATAGTAACAATTCCACTAAATACAGAGAATACAACTCCAAATATATTTGTTATTCCCGATGTTAATACACTTATTATTTGGTTAACTTTTGATTTTAAATCAAAATTAGAGATTAGGGATGAATAATCTTTTGAGGGTAAATCATACTTTTTTAAAATCTCTGTAATATTAGATAACGCTATAGGAAAGCGCTCAGCAATAAGCTTTATAGAGGAAATTAATTCTGGTATTAATAGCGCTAGAACTGCAAAAATAATAACTAATAGAGTTAGTATCGAAAGGATTAAACATATTATTCTGTTAGCTTTTTTTATATGTTTTTCATAAAAACTCATTAAGATGTTTAAGATGTAAGCTATTATTAGACCAATAATTATTGGTGATGAAATTGCAATAAACTTAATTAAAAAAGTAGAAATACCACTCCAATAGGTAAATAATAAAAATAAAATAAAGATAGAAATACCAATTTTTAATAGTGTTTTATTATTAAGTTCCATATAAATAGAATACACTTAATTAATTGTTTTGTATTGAGCCTTGCGTATTGTTTTTACAAATGTTATTTTTTTTACTATGGCAAAGAAAGAAATTAATAAAGAGGAAGAGGCATACGTATATGTCGTTAAAAACCCTTCCTACAACGATATATGTTTAGCAGCTTGGGATTCTGTACTATATCCTGGAACTCCCGTTGTTTATGAAACAAGATTTGGCCTCGATCTTGGCTTTATTGTAGGGCCAGCTCCAGATGAAAATAATACTTATGTTCCTGGTTCAACATGCGTAAGAGGTTCATGTATTCATTTTGGAGATGTCGAAGAAGAATACTCTGAAGAACAAAGTATTTCAGAAAAAGAAGTACATCAATGTGAATATTGCATGGGATGCCAAGTTACTAAGGAGCCAAGAAAGGTAAGAGTTACTGGGGATGTCTTATTCTTAGACCACCTAGCAACACCTGCTGAAATGGCTAAATACAATGAAAATACTTTAAAAGAAGATGACGCGATAATAGTTTGTAGGGAAAAGATTCAAAAGCATGGTCTAAAGATGAAGCTTATTACAACTCACTTCTTACTTGGTGAGCCTAAGGTAATATTCTTCTTTACTGCAGATGAGAGAGTAGACTTCAGAGATTTAGTAAAGGATCTTGTTGCAGTCTTTAGAATGCGTATCGAGTTAAGACAAATTGGTGTTAGAGATGAATCAAGGTTAATTGGTGGTTTGTCAGTTTGTGGACGTGATTATTGCTGTCACTGTATTACAGATAAGCTAGAGCCAGTGTCTATTAAAATGGCGAAGGAGCAGAATCTTTCTCTAAATTCAATGAAGATTTCAGGTCCATGTGGAAGACTTTTATGCTGTCTTGCATATGAATATGATTACTACGTTGAAGAAAAGGCTGCAATGCCTGCTGAAGGTTCAAAGATAAAGCTTAACCATGAGCTTTATAAGGTTAGTGAGGTAAATATTCTTTCAAGACGTATTTTACTTCAAGGAGCTGATGGAAGAGTGCTTTATGTACCATTTGATGAGGTTTATTACAATGATGAAAGTCAGCATTGGTGTGTAAGCCAAGAATGGGAAGATGAGATATTCTCTTCTTGATAAAACAAAATAAAGTAAAATATTGTAAAATCATATATTGACCGAAGTTACGCTTTGTGTTAGTTTTGATAATCGCAGTTTTATGCTGTAACTTAAAATAAAAAAAATAATCTACTTATGTAGACTCGGAGGAATAAAGTGGCTAACAGATCAGCTGAGAAGAGAGAGCGCCAGAACGTAAAGCGCAGAATGCATAACCGTATGATCAAGAGCAGCGTTCGCACACAGATCAAGAAATTCGATGCAGCAGTACAGGCTAAGGATAAGGATGCAGCAAAGGTTGCTATGGATCTTAGCTTCAAGCTTCTTGATAGTGCAGCAAGCAAGGGCGTGCTCCACAAGAATACAGCAAGCAGAAAGAAGTCTCGCCTTTATAAAGCTTTTGCAAAGCTTGCATAAGACTTACCCTTTTTAGGGATTAACATCTATTAGGAGAAATAAAATAATGGAAGAGAAACTTACTAAAGCTGCCATAATCGAGAGTCTCCACAACAAGATCGGTCTCTCACGTGCCGATATCCACCGTGTAATTGATGAACTCTTTGAAGAGATTAAAGACGGTCTTAAGGATGATAGAATCATTGAGCTTCGTGGATTTGGTACTTTTGAAGTTAGAACTAGAAAAGGTAGAGAAAAGGCAAGAAACCCTAAGACTGGTGAAGTAGTCTCAGTAGACACCCATGGCGTAGCTATTTTCCGTCCAGGAAAAGAACTTAAAGATTGCATCTGGGATTTAAGAGATGCAAGGCCGGAAGATTAATGATAGGAGTTTTCCGTCTTGATTGATCTTTACAAGAAAAGAAGCCTCAGGACACTGTGTTCTGAGGTTTTATTATTAATTATTTCAGCATTCGTATATTCCATCGCTTTTCCTGGTTTTGTTTCTGAAAAGGGCTTAGGCTTTATTGCATTCTTTGCAATAATTCCAGTTTTGATGGTAATTAAAAATACCTCTTGGAAGGCAGTAGGCTTTCATGGATTTTTATTCGGAGTAGCCTTTTACTGCTTCTTTAACTATTGGCTTCCAAACTTCCATAAAGGTGCAATTGTAATAGTAACGGTAATCAAGGGCACAGAGATGCTTATGCTATTCTTTGCTCTAAAAGCGGCGGTTACCTATTTTAAGCGCTTTGGCTTTTTGCTACAGGGCTTTATTTGGGTAAGCTATGCATACCTATCTGAAAGCTGGTTTGCTGGATACCCATATGGTACAATTTGCTACGCTCTTTATAGATATTTACCATTAATACAAATTGCAGAGTACACTGGTATTTGGTTTATTATCTACATGATAATTACCCCACAAGCCTTTATTGCAGCTAACCTTGCAGATAGAGTAAGAGGTAAGGGTGATAAATTTATCACCTACGTAAAGAAAAATATTTACTTTCCTATTATCTACGCTATTATCTTTGTCTTATGGTTTACTACAGGTTGTATTCAGTTAAATTACTGGGAAAAGGCAATTCCTGATAGAACTTGGAGGGTTGCAACAGTACAGCATAACCATGATTCATGGCAGGGTGGTTTAACAACCTATAGAAGAAATTTCTCTAACTTAAGAAGGTTATCCCTTGAAGCAATTAGACAAAATCCTGATATAGTCGTTTGGTCTGAAACTGCATTTGTTCCATCTGTTAGCTGGCATATGAATTACTCCTATGAAGGTGCAGGGGACACTATTGGTAACAAAGAGACAGCAGAGCTTGTTAAGGAGTTCGTTTCTTTTGCAGAAGAACTTGATAAACCACTATTAACTGGTAACCCAACTGGTGTTTTAAAGAATCCTTCAAAGGGACCAATAGATGAGGAAACAGGAGAGTTAAATAGAACAGACTATAACTCTGTTATTCTATTTGATGATGGAACTATTAAAGGAACTTACAATAAGCAACACCTAGTTCCATTTACAGAGCACTTCCCTTATAAAAAGCAACTACCATGGCTATACAATATCTTAGTTGCATTAGACTATAACTGGTGGGAACAGGGCGATGAGGCTAAGGTCTTTGAGTCTGATGGAGTTAAGTTCTCAACTCCAATTTGCTATGAGGATGTATTTGGCTATCTTCCAGCTGGTTTTGTAAGAAATGGTGCTGATGTAATTGTAAACATGACCAATGATCGTTGGTCAGGTTCTGCAGATGCTGCAGTCCAGCATGCTGCAATTGCAACAGTTCGAAGTGTTGAAACTAGAAAGACTATGGTAAGAAGTACTAACTCAGGTCTTACCTGTATGATACTTCCAACAGGAGAGCTAGTAGATCCTGTTGAGCAATTCAAGATGACTTACCACATTTATGATGTACCAGTTTATACTAGTGAAACATATGGTCATACATTCTACGTTGAACATACCGATATTCTTGCATATGCATCAATTTTTATTAGTGCTGTTACATTAATTGTGGGACTTTGTTTAACAATTTTGAAAAAGGTAAAAAAATGAATAATACTACAGCTTCTTTAATCGTTATTGGTAGTGAATTAACTCGTGGAATTATTGCTGATAAACATGGTCAGTTAGTATCAAGAGAGTTAACTAAGCTTGGTTATCATATGAATGAAATCATAGCTATCCCTGATGATGGTACTATTGAAGCTGTACTATTTAGCGTAATTAAGCATAACGACGTAATTATCATCACAGGCGGGCTTGGACCAACTAGTGATGATATGACTCGTCTTACAATTAGTCATGTAGCGGGTAAAGCCTTAGTTAAAAATGAAGAAGCCTATCAACGCCTATACAAAAGAGTAGGTGAAAGAATACATGGTGCAAATGAAAAGCAAAGCTATTTTCCTGAGGATTTTAAAACTATATTAAACCCAAATGGCACAGCAGAAGGCTTTTATGGTAAAGCTGATAACACTTTAATTATCTGTCTTCCTGGACCACCTAGAGAAATGGAACCTATGTTTAGGGAATTTGTATTACCATACCTTGCACATCTTAATGGACATGAAGAAAAGCCAAGATTTGAGTATTCAACCTTTTTAATTGCAGAAGCAAAGCTTGAGGAATTAACTAAAGAGGTCGACTCTGAAATTAACTGGGGAACACGTTTCCAGGATTACAGAATTTCTCTCTACGCTGAAGGTGATGAGAAAAAGGTTAATAGTGCTATTAAGCGTCTTCAAGAAAAGTGTGGTAATGAGCTAATTATCCCAGGTGATAATACAGCACTTTCATCATTAACTAAAACTTTAAGAGAAAAAGGTCTTACTATTGCATCTGCTGAAAGCTGTACAGGAGGACTATGCTCAATGCTCTTAACCGAAGAAGCTGGAGCTAGTGTCTATTTTAATGGTGGAGTAGTTTCATATGCTCCTTCTGTAAAGGAAGGTGTTTTAGATGTTAGTAGCACTACTATAAAGTGTTATGGAACAGTAAGCGAGAATTGTGCACTTGAGATGGCAGAAGGTGCTTTAAAGAAAACTAATAGTGATTATGCTTTCTCTGTTACTGGTGTTGCTGGTCCAGATAAAAGTGAAGGAAAGGATGTAGGTACTGTTTGCTTTGGCTTTGCAGGAAAAAATCGAGTAAGTCAAGCAGTTACTCTCCACTTCACAACATGGGGACGTGCTTCTGTTAGAAGAAAGAGTGCTACAGCTGCTTTTATTTTAGCTAATCACTTTATCCTCTCTGATAAGCCACTTATTGACATAACTTGTATGTGGGATTATATTTAAGTCGTTAATCAGATTATTCAATTAGAACTAATAATATATTCTAAATTAATATACTTACACGTTTAATTTTTTGGAGAATAATTTTCATGGCAGATGAAGATTTGTTTGTCGACAGCCAGGTTCAGGCTGTTTCTTCACAAGAAGAAGGTGAAACAAAGAAAAAAAGAGTCGTAAAGACTAAGAAAGTAATTAAAGTTAAGGTTAAGCCAGCTGAACCTACTGAAGTAAAAGAAGAAAGTAAAGAAGAAGCTAATTCTGTTGAAGTTGAGAAGGTTGAAAAACCAAAGAGAAAGCTTCAGAGAAAGCCTAGAAAGAAGGTTAATCCTAAGACTGAAGAAAAGAGTGTAGATGAAGATCAACCAACTTTAATAGATGTTGAAGAAGGTGCTAACGTAGAAAGCCAAGAGGCTCCTAAGTTAGAACTTGAAGAAGCTCCTATAAAAGAAATCATCCCAACCGAGATTGTTAAAGAAGAAGATAATCAAAGTGAAGTTGTTACTCCTGATGTTAAGGAAGAAGCTTCTACAGAGGAATCTCAAGAGGTAAGTGATAATACTCAAGCTCAAGATAGCGAAGAAGATAACTCTAAAATCAATAAGTTTAATAAAAAGAATAAGTTCAATAAAAATCAAAAGCCAAAAAGGGAAGAAATAATTGAAATAAATCTTGAGGAAAATCCTGATGCTCCTCTACTTTTTGTTTCATACCTTACAACACTTCCTGTTGATACACTTCGTAACCTTGCTCGTGAGAAGGGAATTAGCGAAGAAGTAATTTTAGATTGCAGAAAGCAGGACTTAATTAAGGAAATGTGCCGTCTACACACTTCAACTGGTGGTGCTTTAATGGTAGAGGGTACAATTGAAATCTTACAAGATGGATATGGTTTTTTAAGATATTCAATTAATAGCTATCTCTCTGGAAGTGAGGATGTTTATCTCTCTGCTGGTATGATTAGAGGTTGTGGCCTCAGAACTGGTGATACCGTTTATGGTCAAATTAGAACACCAAGAGAGACAGATAAATTCTACTCAATGTTTAGAGTAATGAAGGTTAATAATCAAACACCTCAAGAAGCAAAGCTTAGAGTTCCATTTGATACCTTAACTCCACTTTTCCCTGATGAGAAATTAAATTTACAATACATTTCAGACTCCGAAAAACCAGAGGATATGGATATTGCAACTAGAGTTGTAGATTTATTCTGTCCAATCGGAAAAGGTCAGCGTTCATTAATCGTTGCTCCTCCAAGAACTGGTAAGACAGTATTAATGCAGAAGATTGCAAATGCAATTACTACAAACCACCCAGAGGTTAAGTTATTCGTACTTCTTGTTGATGAGCGTCCTGAAGAAGTAACTGATATGAGAAGAAATGTTCAAGGTGAAGTTGTTGCATCTACCTTCGATGAGCAAGCTACAAGACACGTTCAGGTTGCTGAAATGGTTATAGAGAAAGCAAAGCGTTTAGTTGAACTTCATCAAGATGTTGTAATCTTACTCGACTCAATTACACGTCTTGCTAGAGCATATAACCAAACAGTTCCTGCATCTGGAAAGATCTTATCTGGTGGTGTTGATTCTAATGCACTTCATAAGCCAAAGAGATTCTTCGGTGCTGCAAGAAATATTGAAAATGGTGGCTCTTTAACTATTATTTCAACAGCGTTAATTGAAACAGGTTCAAGAATGGATGAAGTTATCTTTGAAGAGTTCAAGGGTACAGGTAACAACGAAATAGTTCTTGATAGAAGAATGGCTGATTCAAGAAAGTTCCCTGCTATTAACATTAAAAAGTCTGGAACTCGTCGTGATGATCTATTGTTATCAAAGGACGAGCTTACTCGCCTCTGGTTATTAAGAAATGCTGTTTCTAACATGGATGATTTAGAGATGAGTGTATTCCTAATTGACAAGATGAAGAAAACACACAATAATAAAGAGTTCCTAGGCTCTATGTCAGGTGCCGCAGTTAATTCTGCAACCCAGACAATGAGTGTATTAAAATGATGCTTGTCATCTGTGAAAGCAGATGATGTAAGATATAAGATTTGGAGGATTACAATGAAGAAGGATTTACACCCTAACTATCAGTTACAGGAGATTACATGCTCATGCGGTAACGTTATCAAGACTAAGACAACAGCTAAGAATATGCACGTTGAAATTTGTTCAGCTTGCCACCCATTCTTCACTGGTACTCAGAAGCTTGTTGACTCAACAGGTCGTGTAGAACGCTTTAACAAGAGATACGCAAAGAACAACTAATCTTTTGCTTAGTGTAATTAGAGGAGGTAGAGTAATGATTCTACCTCTTTTTTTTGTTGTAGCTGTTTAGTTATTTTATCAAAGTACAACATTTATCTTTTCATTGTTTTTTACAAACGTGCTTATATTATTTGAAAAATAAGCACGTTTGGAAGAAATTTTTAGTTGTGATAGTACATTACTATTTCAGATTTTTTTATATGATGTTATTTCTTTTTTTATTCAATCAAACAAGGAGAGTGTCTGATACGACTCCCCTATAAAATACTCTAATCAGAATGCATTATTTCAATTACATATTTTTCTTTTAACTTTGAACATCTATTCTGTGCAATGATTCCTTCATGCTGTAATCTCCCAGCTACAATTCCTGGATGAATTCCTATTGAATTAGCAAACTCAACTATCTCATCATCAGATGTATATTTTGATGGTGCTAATCTTCTATAATCTACAGGTGGAATCAAATAGTTTTTTGCAAATTTATCAGCTTCTATTTCCAATTTATCGTTGATATTCATCATTTCTTCAATTGAACTGCTGATGAAAACGGTTTTGATTTTCTGTTGTAAAACATGCTTGATTTCATGGAATAATGAAAACCAAAACTTATCTGCATCAAGGCCTCGATTATTCATAGCTAGTACTACTCTGTCATCTGTTACCCATTTTACAGCACCATTCACGCCTGAATTTTTCAAGTGAGGTAATAAAACAAATGCAATACCACATTCAGCAAAGATTTTACGCATTCTCGGTAAGAAAACATCAGGTGTCTTAACAGTCATGCCTCTAAGCTCTGGTAAATACTCTTTTAGTTTTTCACTATTATAAGGTTTTGTATTAATACATTTAGAGAGATTCATAGCTGTTTGAATCCATGCTCTAGAATTAATGATATTCTTTTCACTATTGCAAGATGTACTTGATCTAAAGTTTACTAGAAAATCCGCCTGCAACATGATTCGTAAATCTGCAACCTGAAAAAACTTGCATAAATTTATCACTTTATCATTAATATTTCTTGCTATTGGTAAACCAACTACATCAATAAAGTATTTATAATCTATCTCTTTTGCAAGTTCAGCCTGTTCATCAATATCCTTAGCCTGCTGTATCTCTATCAATTTCTGATCATAAGAATTCTGTAAATTTTGCCAAACTTCAACACTAGTTCCAAGCATCACAGAAAGCTTCTTTGCTAAGTCATTTGAGATATTAGCTTGGCCATTGATTAATTGACTCAAGGTCTTTGGAGTTGTTCCCATTCTTGTAGCAAACTCAGCTTGATTAATTCCCATATCCTCAATGATATCCGCAATATAATATCCAGGGTGAAATGCCACTATATCTTTATATTCTTTTATATTACTCATAATGGTTCGACACCTCCGTTACTTTTACAATTTTAATCATTATGCATTGAGCTAAAATGTCTCCTCCTATAATTTCGTTTCCATCGTTATCACAGGGAACCATTGTAACTCTATATCCAGTATTACCCAATCGTATGCTCCATTCATCTTTTCTATCACCTTTTAAATGTTCAAAATGAAATGGAGGATACTTAGCAATATCCATTAACGAATCTGCATTAATAATAAAATTTTCTGCAGATAGAAGTTTCTTTTTTACTTGTTCAGGATATCTCCATTTTTTTTTGTACTCAGAACAAAACTGTTTCTTTGCAGTATCATTCTTATACATTATTTGCATACCTAAACTTTTTCCTTACTAATAATTTTATTACCTTTTAGGTAATTAAAATCTTATCATTATTAATTAATAATTCCAATATATTTTATTACTATTTTGGTAATAAAACTTGAATTAATAATTTTTGTATAGAAAAAGAGGTACTTTAATAGTTAGTTTCTTCTACTTCTTAGATATCTATTTTATGAATTCAATTGAATGTACTAAGATATTAATTTCTCTATTGAAATCAAAATACTAGTTTTCATTTTATTAACTATATACAGGGGTATTTTCCCAAGTGTATTTCATACCTATATCTTTAACTAGTTCTATTAGATATTTTTCTTCTGCTGATAAAAAACAAACCTTTCTCCAAATTGCATAGTATTCACGCGTGATAGAGAAATCAGTATTTAATTCTCTTATTATTCCTCTTTGAATACTATCATTTACTGTTTTATTAGAAAGAAGTGAAACGCCAAAGCCTTCTTCTACAAGTTTAAGAGCATGTTCTCCTGAGTTACAATTCCATTCCGGTTTCAGATTTACAAATTGACTTTCTGCATATGAGTCAATTAAATGTCTAATACTACTTCCTTTTTTAATAAAAATTAAACTCTCCTGGGCAATATCATCAATTGTATATACATCTTGTTCTGATTTTAATTGATAATCAAAACCTGCTACCATTACAATTTTATCATCTCCAATTTTTACACTATCAATATTAACATCTGTGAGCTTTTGCTGAATAAACCCAACATTATAAATTCCATTTAATATACCATCCATAATTTTAGCAGGATGTTCTTCTGTAATATGAAGCTGACATGATGGATATTTTTTATGAAATAAAATTGTAGCTTGCTTTAATACATATGGACCAAGACCAGAACTACATCCAATGCTAATTTCTCTCATTTGTCTTGTACTTGAAAAATTAGCTCTTAATATTTCCACTTCCTTAAGAACTTTTAATGCTTTTTCATAACAAGTTTTTCCTTGAGGAGTAATGTGAATAGATTTTTTTTCTCTAATAAAGAGTTGTATATCAAACTCTTGCTCAAGATCAGCTATCATCCTACTTACTCCAGGCTGTGTCATGTTCATCCTATCTGCAGCTAATGTCATAGAACTCAGCTCTGCAACAGCACAAAAGACTTCAATTTGTGTTAATGTCATAAAAACCTCTGTTTAAGTATAATATAATTATTATGAATTATATAATAAATAATAATTTTACAGTATGAATATTTGGTATTATGCTGAAATCACAAAAGGAGAAAAACATATGAAAAAAATTCTTATAATGATGCTTATAGCATTACTTCCATTTGTACTATTTGCTAATGGAGCAAAAGAAGCAGAGCAAGTTCAAGATGATCCTAATGAGACTCTTGAATTAGTATTAATGACAAAGGATTCAACAGCTTCTGGCTTCAAGGATTGGATTAGCTTGGTTGAAAAAGCTTGTAATTTAAAAATTACAGTTGTTGCAACTCCAACAAATAGTAATGACAGACAAGCAAAAGTAACTACAGTACTTTCAACAGCAGATAAGAGTGTTGATATCATTACTGTAAATGATGAAATGTATACAGCATTTAAGAATACAGGTTGGCTAGCTTCATTAAATGATGTAATGACAGCAGAGGTTAGAAAAGAATTCCCACAAGCTTACCTCAATGACATGGTTATTACAAAAGAAGGCAATATTTATTCTGTACCAATGTATTTCAGTGTTCTAGGATGGTTCGTTAATACAGATATCATGAAAGAGTGTGGTGTAGAAAGTATTGCTACATATGATGATTTTATTACATTAATAAAGAAGGCAACATCAGGTGATAGATATGGTTATGCTGATGCATGGGATAGTGCATATGCATTTAATAGCCTTGGTAGCTTTATCAACCTATTTGGTGGTGATTATTACAATTGGAATGATCCTCAAACACAAAAGGGTGTACATGAACTTGTCAATATTTTAAGAGAAGGTTATACAACAAGATCTCAAATGGCAGACCAATATGAGCAAGTATATCAAAACCTCGTTGCAGGTAAGAGAGCTGTAGGCTTACTATATACTAACCAAATTGCAAAGTTTAATAAGGCAGGTTTATATACTCCTAATGGTCCAATTACAATGATTGTCCCTCCTGTTGCTAATGAAAAAGTTGGTAGTGTAGCATATTGCTCAAGCTGGCATTATATTTTAAACAATGCATCTGAACATAAAACAGCAGCTAAGAGATTCTTAAATTATGCAGCATCTAAGCAAGGTCAGCTTGACTATACAAAGTGCTTTGGAACATTCCCTGCATACCTTGAATTACTTTCAAATCCAGAACTAGATAACCTTACAGGTATTAATGAAATGAGAGAGTATGTTGAAAAAGTAACTCTTCGTGGTCGTCCAATAGTTGCAGAAGCAATGGAATACATTTCTGAAATTGGTAACCTCTTCCACAGACTCCTCCTCGAAGAGATAAGTGAAGCAGACTTCTTCGCATCAGCACAAAAAGCAACAGAAAAATATATCTGATTTAAGGATAAATCTTATGAAAAACATTGATCTCAATAGAAAAGCAAAGAATAGCAAACTTAAAATAGCATGGCTATTTGTATTACCAGTTCTTTTAATAAGGGGATTTACTACTGTATATCCAATGATAGTAACTCTTTATGACAGTTTCTTTGAGATCAAGTTACTTAAAGGACCTGGTGCAAAATTCATTGGACTAGGAAACTTTATAACAATTTTTAAAGATCCTAAGTTGATATTATCAATTAAGTTTACACTTATTTTTACAGTGTGTTCAGTTTCATTTCTAATAATTCTGGGCACACTACTATCCCTGCTTTTAAATGTAAAAATGGCAGGAAAAAGATTCTTGAGAACTATTGTCCTTATCCCATGGGCAATCCCTATGGTCGTTGTTGGAAGAGCAGCAAGATGGGCTTTCAATGATAATTTTGGATTCATTAATGACCTAATTAGAATGATTAATCCATCGTTCCATGTTGATTGGCTATCTGCTTCCACAACGGCAAGGTTCTCAGTAATAGCAGTAGACCTATGGAAGAATATACCTTATTTTGCAATTCTCTGTCTTGCCGCTCTACAGTTCCTTTCTGATGATATTTACGAAGCAGCAATAATTGATGGAGTAAACAGAGTGCAATCATTCTTCTACATTACTCTACCAAACATAATGACAACTATTTTAAACTTGGCAATATTTTTCACTATTTGGAGAATGACTAGTTACGATATCGTATATGCAATGACATCTGGAGGTCCTGCAGATTCAACCTCACTACTTGCATATCGAATTATGACAGAATCATTTACAAATCTAAATGTTGGATATGCTTCGGCAATTGCTATAGTACTATTCCTCTTTATGGCTGTAATAAGCCGAGGAGGAATGAGATTAATTAAAAAACTTGAGAAATAGGAGGGATCAAAATGGCTAATATAAGGAAAAACGATATTATCTATAAAACATTTATTTATGTAATAATGGCTATTGTATCTTTCTTGATACTTTTCCCTCTGTTTTGGATATTTACATCCTCAATAACACCTGACACAGAACTATTTAAAACACCAATTGATTACTTTCCTAATCATCCAACTCTAGCAAGTTATCAAAAACTATTTCGAGATTGTGGATTATTAGAAAAGATAGTTAATACTTTTGTTATTACTATACCTGCAATATCAATAAATGTAATTGTATGTATGATGGCTGCTTATGGATTTGGTAGGCATGATAGTAAAGGACTTTCAATTGCATATGCATTAATTGTCTTTTCAATCATGGTACCTGCAGTTGTTAAGGCTCGTCCTTTAT
>JAQYFM010000062.1 GCA_028723145.1 Spirochaetales bacterium
GGCACAGTCAATTGCCCCACGATGTAACGCCATCTGCAAGTCCATAGAAGGAAACTGCAGGAATTAAAGGCAGGAGGCTAGAAGCCGTTAGTACTGCTGGGCAGTTGCAAGCTGGCACCCTTTAGGGTGGCGGTAGTTGACATTCACCTAATGTGAAAGGAGAAAGTTTTATTTCAGATGTGATTCTATTATATAGACCACCGTGGTTGTTAATTAGCTTATCAGACATCCAAGCTGTAGCACTACCACAAACAACTAGCATTAAATTCTTCCTAGAACAAGCCCAAGTATTCCAAAAGCCTTCAAATGCTGTAATAAAACCAGATTTAGGAGTATCAAGCCAAGGCAATTCATCTATAAAAATTAATTGCCTACTTCCATCATCTTTATTTTGTAAAAATAATTCTAACATTAGAAAAGCATCCATCCAATTTTCTGGACATTTTGATCTAGGCATACCATGTAAAAGTAATGAATTATAAAAATGTTTTAACTGTTTTTTTAGAGGACTTTCATCTCCTGACTCAATAGGAGATAATCCTGCATGCCGAAAGGTAATCTTTTCTCCAAATACATCATTAATAAGATAAGTCTTTCCTACTCTGCATCTTCCATAAACTGCGACAAATTGAGCCTTATTACTTTCATATAATCTTTTTAATAAAGCTATTTCTTTCTTTCGACCTATCATAACTTAAACCTATTATAATCAGCCATTTTTTATAATATTATTCATTATTTAGCTGATTATCAAGGAATTATATGCTTATAGAAAGCTAATCATCAAATATTAGATAAAAGAGAATTACTCGGCAATGATTGTTTATTTATTATATCTAATTGTCAAGTCAAAAAGTAGCTTTCATCCCTCACGCAAGCGTGTGGGTTTTTCACTGTAAATTTATAACACTATTCTTTGATGAAATTAGATAAGTAAGATAAATTTATATGTGGCAACTACTAAAAAAAGTAATTACCACAATTATTAAAAACTATTTGATTATTTCAATTGGTTCAATTGCCATTTCTTTTGCAATATCATTTACCATATCGAGGTTTTCAAGAAGAACTTCAACTATTCCACTTTTCTCAGAAGCGGCAAACTTATTTGCCTCAATTTCACCTGGCATTAATATACCATTTGAATATTTAGCCTTCTTTGAAGATTTTAGTTCATTAATTCTTGCATCAACATCACTAAAGTACTTTTCTTCATCATTAAATGCAGAAATATCCATTGCAATCATCATAATAGAAGGACCATCAGCAGAGTCCTTAGCTCTATCACCTGTTCCACCACCAAAGAGAACACCTGCCAAGATATCAACCATTACAGCCATCCCCCAACCTTTATAGCCAGCCATTGGAGGAATTGTATAGTAATCCTTCATGCTTGTTGTTGGAACACCTTCTCTATCGAGGCCCCAACCTTCTGGGATTTCAGTTGCACCTTGTCTCTTCATGTTAGAAACCTTACCATTTGCAACAACTGTCATTGCCATATCTAGTACAGGAGATACTTCATTTCTTGCAGGAGCTGCAACACTAATAGGGTTATTACCAATTACCTTTTCACATCCACCCCAAGGAGCCATTGTTGAGTCACCAGTACCAAGAGCAGTACCGATCATACCAGCTCTTTGAGCCATTTGAGCATAGTATGCTAAAGCACCAAAGTGGTTTGCACCCTTTACACAAACAAAGCCAATGCCATGCTCTTTTGCCTTCTTTATTGCTTCCTCCATAGACCTATATCCTAAGATTTGTCCACTAGAGTGGTTACCATCCCAAACTGCTACAACACCATTATCTTTTAAGACATTGATGTTCATATTAGGTCTCATTTTGCCTTCTCTAATGAGCTTTACATATCTTGCAGTACATAAAATACCATGTGAGTGAACACCTCTTTGGTCAGCTTCAACTAGCATTTGGGCAATAATTGTAGCTTCATCTTTATTTACACCAACATTCATAAAGATTTTTGTAATTTTATCTTTTGCTTCTTGAACATTAATATTAACCATAACTAACTCTCCTATTATCTTTCTATTTTTATACTTCTTCCCTTGCTATGTTGAATTGCATTGACAATTGAAACTGCAGCAAGAGCTGTATGACAATCTGAAATAAAGGGGGTTTTATTAATAAGTGATTTATAAAATTCATCAATTAATAATCCATGACTTACACCCCACTCGGACTTTTCGCCTGTTAAAACCTCTGCTGGATGGAAAATCGTTTCACCAGACTCTTCCACAATTGTTAATCCTGACTGTCTTACAGTCATTACAGCATGCTCAAGGCGTAACTCTACATCACAAACCTTTGAGCCAAGGTAGCAATTTGAGCAAAATGCAACGATATCAGCACCACACTTAAGGTGCATTAAAGCCATTGCACTATCCTCAACTTCGTAATCATTACTATCACGAAGTTTTCCATCAAAGCCCGCTAAAGATTCTACACCACCTGTTAGGTAGTCAACTAAATCAAGGGTGTGGATAGATTGGTTAATGATACATCCACCACCTTCACCACTATACTTTCCTCTCCATGGAGACTCGCTATAGTACTTTCCATTTCTATACCAAGTAACTAAAGCCATTCCACTTAAGATTTTTCCATACTTACCGCTTTCTAAGATTTCTTTTGCTTCTACTGTTGCTTTATTTAAACGGTTTTGAAAGCAAACCCCTAAAATTTTTCCACTTTCTTCACTTTTTTTAATCATGGCTTTTGCTTCATTTACAGTAATAGCAAGAGGCTTTTCACAAAAGACATTAATTCCATGGTCAAGCAAATCCATTACAATTTGAGGATGGGTGTTGTGAGGTGTAATAACATGAACACAATCAAGATTCTTATCAAAAAGCTCTCTATAATCAGTAAGTGGGATTCCTCCATAATTATCAGAAAAGGCCTTTGCCTTTTCAATATCGATATCAACACAATACTCTAAGTGAGTATATTCACTATTTTTCAAGGCTTTTCCATGGTTCTTTGATACAGCTCCACAGCCAATTACAGCACTTCTAAGCATTTAATTCTCCTTCAAAGCAGATTCCTTATACTGTCCAGGTGTAATTCCTTCTACGCTTTTAAAGACACGAAGGAAGGTTCTTAAACTTCCAAAGCCACACTCTGAAACTACATCTCCTACCATTTTCCCCTCTAAAAGTAGCTCTTTAGCTCGGTCTATACGGTAGCTTGTAATGTACTCAGAAATATTAATTGTGTGGTACTTTTTAAATATTCTTGATAGATAAGCAATTGAGATATCAAAATTATCGGCAATTGAGGAAACATTCATCATTGCATTAGGATAGTTTTCACGAATATAAACTAATACCTTTTTATAAATTTGATATGTCTCAGATGACTCATCTGTATAAGATTCACTAATTGCTTTAATGCTATAGCAGATAGTATCTATTATCTCCTCAACTCCAGAGAGAGATTTTTGGAAGTGTTGAGATTGCAAAATAGGAGGAAAGTTAATATCTGGAATTACCTCTCTATATTGGTTATCTAAGCTATTTATTGTTCTAATAATTGTTCCACTCATACTGAAAAGTAAGAAGCGAAGAGTCTTTGGAGAAACTCCATTTTCTCTATTACGCTCAATTACCTTATTCATAACGGCCTTAGCCTTTTCTCCATCTCCTTCCTTTAAGGCCTTTTGAAGCATCATATTTTCCTCTAAAGTGAATTGATATGTGCTCTGCTTAGTAGTATTTAAAAGTTCTTGATAAGATAAAAATGGAATATCATGGTCTTTTTGATATTCGTGAACACTAATAGCTTCTAAATAGCTTTCACGAATAGAATTTAACCCCTTATGTAGAAGTGAAACTGATAAACTCTCTAAAACTTCATCATTTTGAATTTTTTCATAAACTGAAAGAAAAAACTCTTCATCTTCCCTTAAGGTATTAATAATGTATGCTCCCCCATATTCCGATTGAATCGGAATAACCAGGGTGTCACTGCTTACTCTACTTAAGTATTCAAATGCATCGCCATTTAAACAATTTGCTATAACAACACAAAAAGAATCAGATAAAAGCTCAAATCCAAGGGCTAATAGTGTTTCCTTTGTAACAGTTACATCACCATCAATTAGCTTACTAAAGGCACTTTCTACAAGTGTTCTCTTTTGTTTTATTATTACACTATTTAATTCTTCACTTTGTGCTCTTAAATTCGATACACTAGAGACAAATGGAGCGTAATCACTTGCACTTAGTGGAATTTTCTCTAAATCTACTCCTGACTCAGCAGCGGCAGCTTCATAGTGTATCCAATCTTTTCTAACACTTCTAAAAACAAAGATAGCTCCTAAGGCAGCTGCAAATAACAATACCAATGCGATTACCTCAATTAATAGGTAGTAATCATGGAAGTAGTTATTTTTGTCCATTAGGACGATACACTTTAAGCTTAAGATTAATTCATCAGCAACAGAAACAATTGAAGAGTCTATAGTTTCTGTTGAGCCCAAACTTAACTTAGAAAAACGAGGATCAGGAAGGCCCACTTCATATTTTCCTGAAAGGCTATAAACTAAAGAATCCATTCTTTCGCTATAGATAATTACATCATGATAAGAATCAATTACAGAAGAAAAAAGATCCTTTTTAGAAATCCTTACACCCATACAGAGGTTATTAGGATTAAATGAGTGGATATACGATACAGGAAGGAGTATCAATACCTCACTATCAGAGAGGTCGTATACATATACATCCCAAATTTCACCTCTCATTATTTGATTAATTTTTTCTTGCTCAAGTGGAAGAAATTCCATAAGAGCCATTTCACTTATATTGCCCCATGATTGATCTGCAATGTACCAATCATTAATAGGGCTAAATAAAAATAGTTTATTTAAACTTGTATTAGTTTGCTCAAGACGACGAATATCAGATGCATGGTAAGAAAGGTTAAGCATCGATACTTTATCTAAGCTTTCTAAACTTAGTAGGGCTTTAAAGTCCGAATCTACAATTATTTCTGCCTTAATTTCATTGATTCTTGTTAATACATCACGGAATGTTTTTTGAACATACGATGAAGTAATAGAATTGGAATATGTTATTGCAGAAGCATTAAAATAAAGCGTAATAAGTGCAAAAACTAATACTACAAGTAGAGGTATAAGAGTAGATAGCAAATAAGATAGTGCCCATCTAGTCACTGTCTTTCTTTTAAAGCTATGTGTTTTCTTTCTCATACCCCTATTCTCTCACAAAATTATTAACAACAAAAAGAGCCACCGCACTTTTCTTTTAACAGCGCTTCATACTTATCTGCATCGATTGGTAAATCGACCCAACCACCACCAGTCCAAGAAGAAAGGAAGATAGCATTAATAATCTCTAAGCTTTTAATACCATCACTACCTGGAGCAAGGAGAGGTGTTCCCTTTTGTATTGCATCACAGAAGTTTTTAATAATTCCACAGTGTGAGGTATAAGTACCTTTAACAGGAATTTCACACTTCCAAATTTCAGGGTGTCCAATTTCACCCTTAAATCTTTTCTGGAAATCATCTGTATCTTCTCTACAGCGCCAGAAGGTAATTGAATCGTTTTCAATTACAAGCTTTCCGCGAGTTCCTGAGATTTCTAAACGGTTTGTACCTGGCTCATCAGCAATAGTGGTAATGTATGTTCCAATGTGTCCATCAGGATATTCCATCAAAGCATAGACATCATCTTCAACTTCAATATTTCTATACTTACCATAGTAAACATCAGCCTTTACTCTACATGGCATACCACAAATCCACTGCCAAAGGTCTAAGTTGTGTGGGTTCTGGTTCATTAATAATCCACCACCTTCACCCTTCCAAGTAGCACGCCAAGTTGAGTTATCATAGTAAGATTGTGGTCTAAACCAAGATGAAATTAACCAGTGACAGTGCAAGATTCTTCCAATCTCACCACTTTGGACAAGGTCTCTAGCCTTTTGATAAAGAGGATTAGTTCTTTGGTTAAACATTACTCCAAATACTTTACCAGAGGATGCTGCAACCTCATTCATCTTTTTAACTGCATTTGTATATACACCTGCTGGCTTTTCACAAAGATAATTTAAACCATGTTCAAGCGCATAAATACCATATACTGGGTGGTAATAGTGAGGACATGTAGGAATAACAGCATCTACTAAACCTGAATCCATTAAAGATTCTGCACTATCAAAATAGCTTACTTTATCACCTGCTAAGGCTTTAGCCTTCTCAAGTTTTTTAGGATCTATATCAGCAATAGCAGTTAAAACTGCATTATCAACCTTATTTGCAAGTAGTGCAGTTGAGTGCTGAGTTCCCATATGCCCAAAACCAATGATACCTATTCTAACCTTTTCCATAAAATTACCTTCTTTTATACATAAGATCTCAAGACGCTAAGAGCTTTAAGTGAATCAGCTTTCCAATCGTCACTCTTACCCTCTATAGACATTCGATTATCGTATCCAGCCTTCTTAAGGTATGTGAAAAAATCTTCTACCTCTTCACATTTATAAGTTGGATAAACTCTACCTTCCTTAAGTGCAATATGAGTATGCATTAGTGGTGAACATGTAATAATACGAGACATATCCTCACCTTCTGCTCTCATATGATATGCATCTGCAAGAAGTCCTACATTATCTAAATTTACACACGCTTGTAGTGCCGCACCTTCACAGAGGGAGTTAATTAAATTAGTTTCGTTTCTATTAAGTGGTTCAATTGCAATTGAAATTCCATGGTCTGCTGCAATTTTTCCAATTAATTTAGTTACACTAACAAGCGCTTTAAAGCTCTCCTGCCAGCTTTGATTTTCAGGAACTACACGACTTTTACCTGAGCCAAAAACAACAAGCTTAGAGCCAAGTTTATCCATGCGAGCAAAGGCAACATTAAGGTAACTAATTAACTCTTCTTTGCTATATTTATCGCCAATTACTACCATTGATTTTGGAAGCAGTAAGCATGCTGTTTCCATCTTTATTGAAGATGTAGAAAATAATTCTAAAACACTATCAAACTCAGCTTGAGGATAAAGTGCAAATTGATTTAATTTTCCTTCAATGTAATCAAAACCTAAAGATTCAACTTCCTTAACGTTTTTAATATCTGTGCAAAGTCCAAATCTCATAGCTTTTCAACTCCTTCTCTTGTAATAACCCACTCATTGTTTTCTATTTTTAATACAACCTTCTCACTTTCAATTTTTACAGTCGCATCATTACCTTTCTCTTTAATGATAGTAGCAGCCATAAAAGGAGCCTTTCCGCCATAAGCCATAGTTACCTGTCCAATTGGTTCTTTAACAGGGTATCCATAGCTAATCCAACCACCCTTTGGATCTTCACTTCCACAAAGTAAATAGGAGTTAAAGTCAACATTGGAGGTAAAATCTACAGTGAAATCAACATTATTCTTTGACTTATAATCAACATGCTTACCATCTAAGACAACATTTGTTGTGTTAAAGTTATACATAAGTCTAAAATCATGATTTTCATTTGCAGGTCCATCTACATAGTCAATTAATACCGCAACAGAGTTTGGAGCAAGAATTAGCTTTCTTCTATGAAATACTGGGTCTTGAAGATATGCATAACCATTATGTGATAAATCAACAATTTTTAAGCCCTCTTTATTTCCAAAGTAGTGGCAAAGACAGCGTACATTTCTTCTTCTATCTACACCTTTAATCTCGCCCATTTCATGGTTATCGACATAGAGGGTATTGTGTGCTAAAGCTGAGCAGAAATAAGCTCTCCAATCCTTCCAAATTGAGGAGCGATAAATATAACGACCTGAATCTACTAAGATATCTTCACCCTTCAGTGTTATCTCCGCATGCATACAGTCGTTATGGCTATGTGTAGATCTTTCACCTAATTCAAGTTGTGTTGAGTGGGTACAGAGGTAATCAGCATTAGAGTCCCAACCAGTACGAAGAACATAAATTCCTTCTTCACTAAATTTAAAATCTTTCTCCTTTGGCTGTGAGCCTTGCTCTCTTAATGAAGCAAAATATTTAAACTCTTGGTCCCCAAATAGCTCATACATTTGATTCATATAAGCTCTTAATTCATTTAAATCCTTTGGATAGAAAGAAAGGTTCATACCTTCATAAATTGAGGTATCAGCTCTTCTAGTTGTTAAATCATCACGGTCTGCATCTCCAATCATTGGAGTTGAAAGATCTGGTTTAATTAAAGAACAAATGTAGAGTGCACTTCTTCTAATTACCTCCCATGCATAGTCAGGAACATAAATATTATTTAAGCGGCACATAACTAAAGCTTGAGTAAAAGCAATGGATGCAACCATATGGTAAATTGGAGTTTTCTCCATATGTATTCCATTATCGCTAAAGCAGAATCTTACCTCATGCATTACTCTAGAGTATGCAGTATTAAACCACTCTTTAGACTCTTTAAACTCAGGAAACATTATTGCAATTTGTAATAGTGCACTTGTTTCCATACTTAACCAGTTAGAAGATCTATCATGGTTAGAGTAGTGGCCCATCAAGAAGAGTGCATGGTCTCTTAGTCCTAGTAAGAAGCAAGCTAAATCCTCACTATTCCACACACTTGAATGCCTAAAGATTTCGAATACAGGAAGCCAGGTAGTATAAACACGAATACCAGTTTCGATTGTTCTCCAAGCAGTACCAGGGAATGGTTGTTTTGGTACAAATGTAAAGTCATTTAAGAATTCATCTGCAGGCCATGCTTCTCTAAAAGAGTGCATTTGAGATAAGAATTCTTTTGTATATTTTTCATCCTTTGTAAGAGCATATGCTCTTGCAAGTGGTTGCCAATAAATTGTACGGAAAAGAGACCAACTCCATTCGTTATCACGACTTGTCTCAACTGTTGGATTAAACATCCAGTCGATAGGACCATTAAACTTATAGCCAAAGATATCATGCTCCATTACTTTTTCAGCATCATCTAATATTTTATCATCGACTAAGCATTCTGCATCCTTTAGAGAGAAAAGATATTTAGGATTTTCTCTATTTCTATAATATTCAATAATCTTTTCTCCAGTTACATCACCCATCTTTTTTAAATTAGGATTATCCATATCTAAAAGTGGGATAAGTTTTTCCATATAATTCATTGTAATCCCCAAATTAGTTAATTTTATTACAGATAGGACAGCCTATAAAGACTGTCCTAAATGGTTGTTTTTTATCTTGTTTACTTAGCCATATATGCGTTGTAAGCCTTCTGATAAATAGCTACAGCGTCTTCTAAGCCAAATACCTTTAATTGATCCTGGTATTCCTTGAAAGTCTTTTCATTAAGTTCAAGAGCACCAGTGATGAACTTTGTTTCCATCTCTTCAGCAAATGTATTTACTTTGTTGATGATAGAAGCAGCCTTAGTACCATCCTCTGATGAGATTGTTACAGGAGGAAGCATGTACTTGCCGTAATCTGTCTGAGCCCACATTGAAAGTGCTGCAGCTTGTTCAGCTGTATCGTAGTACTGTTCGAGGTATCTTGGATCCTGGATCATAGCACCGTTTACAGAACATCTCATGTACTTAGACATTACATCATCTTTATTCTGGTTAACAAAATCTGTGTATGTTGGGTATCCATTTACCATTTCGTATGTAACACCTTCGATACCGAAGTTAGCAAGCATGTGACCTTCTTCACCATAAGCATAGTCAAGAAGTCTAGCAGCAGCTTCAACATTCTTACAACTTGTTGTGATTGCAGCTGCAGAAGAAGCTGAAGTATCAAATACAGTGTTCATCTTAGCAAACTTAGAGTTTGTACCAGCAACCTTTGTTAATGGTTTAGCTGAAGAAATTTCAACATCTGGTCCCATTGACTTAACTGCTGATGCAATTAATGAACCTGGGTTGTAACCAATTGCAATCTTTCCACTTAAGAACATAGAGTTCATACCGTTCTTATTAACAGACATATAGTCGTTATCTAAGAGACCTTCAGCATAGATCTTTCTGAGGAATGAGAGGTAATCATATCTATTAGCTTCAAGATAACCATGCTTTACAACACCGTTTTCTACATACCAGCTATCCCAAGAGTCAAATGCTGGAGCAAATACTCTATTGATGTGGTCTGGGCGAACAGACATTGGGATATCAACAAGGCCAGAAGCTTTAATTGCAACTAATACTTTGTAAAGCTCATCTGCTGTTTCAGGTGTCTTATCAAAGCCAAGAGCCTTTAAGATATCCATTCTGTAGATAATACCTTCTGAGAATAATAGACCATTGTTGTTATAGTCATAACCTCTGAAGAATGGGAAGCAGTAGTATGTGCCATCATCTGTAGAACACTCTTTAGCAATGTCTGGGTGCTCATTGAGGTACTTTGTGATATTTGGACAGTATTTTTCAAATACATCGTTAAGTGGGATGATAAATCCATCATCGATAGCACTCTGAGGACCACCAACATATGATGCCCACTTATATTCTACGATATCAGGAAGATCACTTGATACTTGAAGAATTGAGAACTGTTCACTTAAAATCTTGTTTTCAGCAGATACGTTTGTAAATTCGATTTCTGTGTTAGTTCTCTTCATTACTTCCTGCCAATATGGAAGCTCAGAAAAGTCATTAACATTCTTAATCTTTGTACTCATTGGTGCCCAGTAAGTAAGCTTAGCTGGAGCATCAGAAGACTTTGAAGATTCCTGTGCGCCTTGAGCGAATACAGGAAGTACTACCATCATGATAGTAAGTGCGATAAGCAATGCTTTTTTCATATTTTATCTCCTTTTGGGTTTACCAAATAAATTAATATTCAAGTTTTATTGACCAAGATGAGTAAGCATCTTGTAAATCTTTTCCAAGTCCAGGGATTGTGTAATAGACACTATCCTTATCATCCTTTTTTGAGATTGCTAAGTTAGATAGATCTCTTACACCTCTCTCTTGTGCAAGTAAAACAGCATTAGTGTGTTCTCGTGCTGTTTTAAGTGTACAAACTGGAACCCTTTTTTCTTCTATAGCTCGAATAGCTTCCCAAAGCTTTTCAAGTCTTTCACCTTTATTTAATTTGGTGTAATCAATTACTTTTCCATCCTTTAAATGCCCGATAAAGCCTTTATCGGTCTCCTCGATGTAACCTGAATCAAATTCATATACACTGAAAGGACCAACCTTTACTTCATCAACTGCATGGGATGCGTAGTAATAAAGCTCTACACCATCAACAGTTTTGAACTTTAATATTGCAGTATCACAGTTGGTAATATTAGGTCTTACTCTTATTAGTTCTCCTTCACAGGAAATAGATGTAGTACTCTCATCCATTGTATGGCCAAGTAAAAAGACCATGTTTTGGTACTGGTGGGCGCAAGCATTTGTAAATGGAGAATCAAAGACCTTTTCTCCATGGCAAAGGAGGGCACCTGCCCAATTAGATCTTGAGTAGTAAATATCATTTCTTCTCATTAGGCGAATAGTTTTAAATCTTTTAGGCTTTCCATATAAGCCAAGAAGAATATCCTTCTTCATTTGTAAAACATCATATGAGAAGCATAATTGATAACCTACAGCAACAAAGAGTCCGGTTTCCTTACTCTTTTTTTCCATTTCATCAAATTGCTTAAGATCAAAGCATACTGGCTTTTCTGTTAAAACATTGCTGTTATTGTTTAATGCAAGCATGATGTATGGATAGTGAGTATGAATTGGAGAAGAGATGATTGTTAAATCAGCACTTGATGATGAAAAGAATTCCTCAGGAGAGTTGAAAATAGGAATTCCTCTCCCCTTTACCTCTTCATAAAGTGGACTTTTACTTGCAAATGGATCTGCAACACCAACTAATACAGAACCAAGTACATCTCTTGTTAGGTATTCCTTGATATAGTTTTCACCATATCCTCCCATACCACAAAGTAAAACCTTTATTGCCACCTTATTTCTCCTCGAAAGCAGACTTTAAGATATTTGCTGCATCAACCTCTAATGCCTTAGTAGGACATACCTGGAAGCAGTAACCACAACCAATACAGTTATCTGTCTTTTGTGCCTTTTTGCCATCAAGCTTAATACCCTTGTACCAGCAAACATCTTCACAACGTCCACAGCCAATACACTTTTCGCTATCGACCTTTCTTACTCTATAAGCCTCACCAAGCTTATTTTGTCTTTCCTTTGCAAAGCTATCGGACATGTTAAAAAGCTTTAAGGCCTCCCCTTTAAGCTCCTTAACTGAGCTATATCCATTTTGATCCATCCAATCAGAACACTGCTTCATTAAGCGAGCACACTGTTTAATTCCACCAGAGCAAGCAAGAGCACCAAGCTGTACCATTTCAGAGCCTGACATAATGTATCTAAGTGCTTGGTCGTATGAGAAAACACCACCACCTGCATACATTGGAATTTCAATTCCTCTATTTCTTGCATCGGCAATTTCAAAACAAACAATAGGGTTTGCTTGAGTTCCACCATATCCAGCACCTGGACGAGGTTGAGTTGTCTTCCAATCAAGATCAAAGTAGAAAGCCTTCCATCTTGCAGTTGGACCAACTGCATCTGCACCAGCAGCAACTGCATGACGAATTGAAGTTAAGCAGTCAACATCCTCTACTGCTAACTTTACCATTACTGGAGTTCCAGGAACGGCTGCCTTAATCATCTTGGTACAACTCTCTACCAACTGGTAGTAGTTGAATTGACGATCAGAGGCAGTCGCAACTCCTGGGGTGTTGAAGTGAAGTTCAACGGCATCGGCACCAGCGTTTACAACTTCTTTTGCTTCAGTAATCCAGCGTTTTTTCCAATCAGGATATTTTTCAATATCGTGATAGTGTCCAACAGAAGCCCAAAGCTTAGTCTCTGGATACATATCACGTCTTGCTCTTTTTACTTCTTCGCAATACTCATCTAAGGATGCAATTTTATCAGGGCACTGAGTTCCTACAGCATGAGAATGGAATGCAGGCTGACCTTTTACAACAGCATCAAAACCTGGATAGAAAAATCCACCACCACCCATGCCGTGACCAAAGTTACGCATTGTTATTGCACCTGGTTTACAAGCACTACTTTTTATAACATTATCGGCACCTCTAGTTGCCGGACTTGATGCAATTACAAATGGATTGATCATGTCGAAGCAATCTAAATGCATGTCAGCCATATTCAAACTCCTTTCTGCAATAAGTCTTTTAGTATTGCAGCATCTTTATAAAATTGTTCTTCGCTGTCATTAAGTACAAACTCTAAAAGCGCATAATATTTTTTATCGCTATCAAGGATGGAAAAATAACTTTTCCACATATCAATGCCTTCTTCAAAAGGTCTTCTACCACTCTCATCCCAGTAATAAACATGTAAATAAGAAAGGTAAGGTAAAATCTGTTTAAGCCCAGTTTTCCTTTCTTCAAAGGTTAATGCCTGTGTTGGTTGCCATAGGGTACGTAATGACTCATTATTAACCCTCTTTAATACATCAAGGCCAGATTCATTTTCATCTGTTAATGTATTTTTGTGCCACTCAAGATTTAAAACAATGTCATACCTACGTGCTATATTAACAGCATCAACCAACTCAGCAATTAAGCTCTCCCTCTCCTCTCTACTCAAAGCAGAGGAAGGCTTACTTCCTGCCCAAATGCGAACATTATTTGTTCCTAAGGCTTTAGCAGTTTCAAGTGATGGAATGATGTCCATATTCTCACCAAGGCGATAGTAGGAGCCATATCCAGCTATCTCAAGACCATATTCTTTTGTTAATAAGGCAGTTGCTTTAGCACACTCGATATCACCTTTAGCGATGTGATGGTTTTCACTCCACTCGATTGCAGCAAGCCCTGCTTGCTTTGCAATCTCTAAAACCTCTTTAATTGATTTAGTTTTAAATGTGACACTAACAATTCCTGGCAAAATCATAGTATTAACCCTTTACTGCACCTACCATAACGCCCTTAACAAAGTATTTCTGAAGCAGTGGATAAATGAGGAGGATAGGAAGTGTTGCCACAACAATAGTTGCATATTTTACTGAATCAGATGATAAAGCAAGGGCTTCAAGCGAACCTGAGGACATTGTTGAAGTATCATCCTGAACAAGGATTGTTCTTAAGATGAGCTGTAATGGATACATACTCTTCTTTCTTAAATAGATCATAGCAGGGAACCATGAATTCCAGTGAGATACAGCATAGTAAAGAGTAATAACTGCAATAGATGCTTTGGTTACAGGAACCATGATATAAGTAAGAATTGTTACATGGCCTGCACCATCAATCATTGCTGACTCAGGAAGAGACTCTGGTACTGCTGCCATAGCTGTACGAAGTACTACTAGGTTAAAGGTATTTATCGCACTAGGTAGGATAAGTGCCCATCGGCTACCTACTAAGCCTAATTTATCAACAATGATATAGGTTGGAATTGTTCCACCTTGGAAATACATTGTGAAGACAATCATAAGTGTAAAGAACTTAATTAGCATTGGTCCTTTTCTAGAGAGAACGTATGCAGAGACAATTGTTAAAAGTAAGTTTATTGAAGTTCCAACAACTACAACAAAGATTGTATTCATGTAACCTGTTAAAATACTCTTATCCTGGAATACCATCTGGTAGCTATAGAGTGAGAACTTTATAGGATGCCAATATATTCCAGAGTGCTTCATTACTTCAAATGGGTCAGAAAAAGAAGCAAATACGATACTCATAAGAGGAATAATTACAGCAAGTGATAATAGTATTGTCACAACAACTACAAATGCATGGAAAACTTGTTCGCCAACAGTATATTTAACTTTCATTATCTTTTCCCCCTATTACCAAAGTCCGGAGCCTGTTAATTTATTCGATATCTTATTTGTGGTCCAAACAAGAATGAAGCTGACAATAGAATTGAACATACCTACAGCTGCTGCATATGAGTAGTTAAGGTTCAAGAGACCTTCTCTATATACGTAGGAGTTAATTACATCAGCAACCTCATAGGTCATTGGGTTATACATCAAGATAATCTTTTCATAGCCTACATTGAACATCTTACCAACTTGTAAAATGAGCATGATGATGATTGTAGGTAAAAGTGATGGAAGTGTAATTGACCATAACTGTCTTAATTTTCCAGCACCATCGATTCTAGCAGCCTCATAGAGCTGTGCATCAATAGACAGTAAAGCAGCTAAGTAAACAATGGAGTTCCAACCAATGTTTTGCCAAATACCAGAGATGATATAAATAGGTAGGAAGTACTTTGTTTCATTAAGCATTGTTACTGGTTCAAAACCAAACTTTGCTAAGAACTGTGTAATAGCACCATTTCTTGCTGTTAAATCCATAACTATAGAGGTTACTACTACAATTGAAACAAAGTGAGGAATATATGTAATTGTCTGAACAGCTTTTGAATATGTCTTAGATCTTAGCTCACTAATAAAGATTGCAAGGATTATTGGACATGGGAAGCTGAAGATAAGGTTTGTTACACTAATTCTAATTGTGTTCATCAATGTTCTCTTAAAATAGTAATCATTGATGAAGTTTTTAAAGTGTGTAAGTCCTACAAATGGTGATTTGAAAAAGCCAAGACGTGGCTTATAGTTTTCAAATGCGATAATCAAACCAAACATTGAACCATATTGGAAAACAATGTAATAAATCAAAATTGGGACAAATAGTAAGTAAAGAGATTTGTATTTACTCCAGTCCTTTTTTAGTTTTAATCCAAGTGGAATATCCTTTGATGGATCAGCAATTTGTTGTTTCTTTTTCATCAGTTACCAACCTTTATGAAGATAGTATGCAACAAGGTTTTTGATAACAAAATTGACAAAAAATATACTTTAAGTGTCAATTTTTTACTTTATAAAAAGCTATTTTTTATATCAAATATATGATTAATTCTTTATTTTGTAATAAAATGATAAAAACAATAATTAAAAATGACTTAAATAAAAATAATGACAGAAAAACTTAACAGGTGTTTTTCTTGATTTCAAGTGCAATAATCAATGTATGTTTACAAATCCAATAATTCCAGGCTTTGCTCCTGACCCTTCAATTACATATTATGGTGGTAAATTCTACCTTGTAACATCAACTTTTGAGTACTTTCCAGGCGTTAGTCTCTGGTCAAGTGATGACCTAGTTAACTGGCACTCTCATGGTGCAGTATTAACAAGAACTAGTCAGCTAAACTTGGAAAAGGCTAATAATAGTTCGGGTCTATATGCCGCATCAATACGTGTAAATTCTAATGGACGTTTTTACATGGTAACTACAAATAAATACACCCATGAAAACTTCATTTGCCACACAGATGACATTAATAACAAATGGTCTGAAACACACTTTATTTCCTCTGATGGAATAGATCCATCCCTACTCTTTCTTCCTGATGGAAGGTGTTTCTACACCTCAAATGGTAGTGTTGATGGAGTACGATGTATCAAGGGAGCTTTTATTAATCCAGATACAGGAGAGCTTTTAGAGGACTTTAAAAATCTTACTAAAGGATGTGGTGGCTCATCACCAGAAGGTCCACACCTATACTTTATTGACGACTATTACTACTTAATGCTTGCAGAGGGTGGTACAGGATATGGGCACCATGAGGTAATACTAAGGTCAAAAAATATCTATGGCCCATATGAAGCAAATCCAAATAATCCTATTTTATCCCATGTTTCAAGAAAGGGACATACCATTCAAGCAACTGGACATGCAGACTTAATAAAGCTTGATAATGATGAATGGTATGCAGTCTTCTTAGCAATTAGGACAAAGCCAAGGCCTCTACTTCACCATCTAGGCCGTGAAACCTTCTTATCTAAAGTAAAATGGAAGGATGGTTGGCCAATAATTGGGGATAATGGAAAAGTTGAAATCATAAATGATTATGGTCCAAACCAAGAGGACAATAGTGATTACTCAGTATTATTCTCAGAACCTTTAGAAAACTATCCTTATTTAAAGGTAAGAGTTCCTAAGCCTGAATGCTATCTTTTAAATAAAGAGGATAGAACTTTAACACTAATGGGAGAAGAGAATATCAATACTCCTCTAGGACACCCTACCTTACTTGCTTTTAGGCAAAGGGGTTTTCATGAACTAATGAAGGTAAAAATAAATCCTAAGAGTATAGAAGCAAGAGCAGGAATTGCTTCTTATCTTAGTAGTGATTACCACTATCGCTTAGAAGCTAAGTGCGTTGAAAATAATGTAGAGGTTTCATTAATTAGACACCTACATGACTTTGAAGCAATAACAGAGAAAATAGTATTACCAAATTTAGAAAACCTTAGCTTAATGATTAAATCAGATGATGAGTTTTACTACTTCTATGCTAATGATGAATTCGTAGGTAAAGCAAGTGTATACGGCCTTGCATCAGAAGGAACAATGTATAACACCTTTACGGGAGCTCTCTTTGCTGCTTACGCAGAAGGTGGAAGAGCAGTTTTTCTCGATAGAATTGAAATGAAAAGTATTAAATAAAAAGGAAGAAAGATAGATGAAGAAGACAGCAATTATTACAGGAGCTAGCAGAGGAATTGGTTATGCTATTGCTCGTCAATTAGGAAAAGATGGCTTTAATGTGGTCTTAGTTGCAACAGGAAGCAAAGAAAAGAATATCGAGGCTATCGAAAAACTCGAAAAAGAAGGTATTACTGTTTTTTACATTCAGGCAGATGTATCAAAAAGCGAGGATAGATTAAAAATAGTTGAGCAAACTGTATCTCACTTTAACAGAATAGATGTATTAGTCAACAATGCAGGTGTTGCACCTCTTGTAAGAGCTGATCTACTTGAAATGAGTGAGGAGTCCTTTGATAGAGTAATTAATATAAATACAAAGTCTAATATGTTCTTAACTCAAGCCGTTAGTAAGCAGATGATAAAACAAGAACCAATTGAAAACAGAAAGGGTGTAATCGTTAATATTTCATCTTGCTCATCTGTTGTCTCTTCAACAAGTAGAGGTGAATACTGTGTTTCAAAGGCTGGAATTTCAATGCTCACTACTCTATATGCAGATCGTTTAGCAAGTGAAGGTATTTTAGTTCATGAGGTTAGACCAGGTGTAATTGCAACTGACATGACATCAAAAGTTCAAGAAAAATACGATAAGTTAATCTCTGATGGTTTATTCCCTATTGCACGTTGGGGAAAACCTGAGGATGTTGCTAATGCTGTTAGTGCGCTTGTTTCTGATAAGTTTTTATATACAACTGGCAACTACATCGACGTCGATGGTGGTTTCCACATTAAAAGGCTTTAAAAATGAATTATAATGATTACACATTCCAAATAAAAAAAGTTAACACTCTTATAGTTGGAACCGGAGCTGCTGGTTACAATGCAGCCTGCAAGCTTAAAAAACTTGGCCAAGATGATATTTTATTAATTAGTGAAAATAGAGTTGGTGGTACAAGTAGAAACACAGGAAGTGATAAGCAAACATACTATAAATTAACTCTAAGTGGTGATACCCCTGATAGTATTTACGAAATGGCAAATACCCTCTTTGAAGGTAAAGCTGTTGATGGTGATATCGCACTATGTGAAGCCGCATTAAGTGCTCCAAGCTTCTTACGTTTAGTTGAATTAGGTCTTCCCTTCCCTGTTAATCGCTATGGAGAATATGTAGGCTATAAAACGGACCATGACCCAAGAAATAGAGCAACATCTATAGGTCCTTATACATCAAGGGAGATGACTAGAGCACTAGAAGAGGAAGCAAAAATGCTTCAAATCCCATTTATAGACCATCTTCAAGTAATAAAAATCCTATCTGATAAGAAGAGGAGCTATGGTGTTATTTGTCTTAATACAAATGAAAGGGACATTAAGTCTTCATTTGTTGTAATTGAGGCTGAAAACATTATTTATGCAACTGGAGGACCAGCTGCAATTTATAAAAATAGTGTATATCCAGTTAGCCAAAAGGGAGCAAGTGGAATAGCTTTTGAAGCAGGTGTTAAAGGTAGAAATTTAACTGAATGGCAATTTGGACTTGCCTCCGTTAATCCTCGCTGGAATGTATCTGGAACATATATGCAAGCACTCCCAAGATTCATTTCAACTAATGAAGATGGGTCTGATGAGAAAGAATTCCTAAATGATTTCTTCACATCTTCAGGTGATATGCTATCAAAGGTATTCTTAAAGGGCTATCAATGGCCATTTGATGTAAGAAAGGTTGATGGTGGAAGCTCAATAATCGATATCCTTGTTTACCTAGAAACCTGTAAAGGAAGAAAGGTCTTCCTTGACTTTACTAAAGATCCACTAGATGGCAACTTTGATTTCAATTCTTTATCGAAGGAAGCTTATTCATACCTTGAAAAGGCTGGTGCCTTAGTTAAAAAGCCAATTGAAAGACTAAGGATTATGAATAGCCCTGCAATATCATTTTATAAGGATAAAGGTGTTGATCTAACAAAAGAACCTCTACAAATCTCACTATGTGCTCAGCACAATAATGGTGGACTTGATATAAATTGTTGGTGGGAGAGTAATTTAAAGCACTTCTTTGTCGTCGGGGAAGCTGCAGGTAGCCATGGAGTTTATCGTCCAGGAGGATCTGCACTAAATGCAGGACAAGTTGGTTCTACTAGAGCTGCAACATATATTTCAAAAAAATATAATAGTTTTACCTTTGACGATAATAGTTTTGAAAAGGTTCTATATTCCTCTCTTGATGATGTAATTAGCCTCTCTAAAAACACATTAAAAGATGAGGAAAATGTTTTAAAAATTAAAGATGAAATTACAACAAAGATGAGTGAAAGTGGTGGAGCAATTCGAGATAAAGCTAAAATTACTTCTCTTCTTGATGAAATTAATGCTTTACTTAATAACTTTGAAAAAGAAGTTTGCTACTCAGAGCCTCAAGCATTAAAGTATGTATTTACTCTTAAGGATATAATTATTTCCCAAAAGTGTTACTTAGAAAGTATGCTTAACTACACAAATGAAAAAGGTAAAAGTAGAGGAAGTGCTCTCTATACAGATTTAGAGGAAGGAAGTAAACCTTACCCTTCTCTTTCTGACACCTTTACCTTCTCACTTGATGATGGAAGTAAAGATTCTTTAATACAAGAAATGTTGTTTGAGAATAACAAATGTACATTCAATTGGCGCCGTGTTAGACCTATTCCAGAAAATGATGATTTCTTTGAAAACACCTGGAGAGGCTATAGAGAAAATGGAAATATAGAATAAAAAAGGAATATAAAATGGCAAAACATGAGAAATTTCACTACAAATCATTAGATGAAGTATTAGCCAAATGTAGAGAGCTTGATATCACCCTACCATTTAGTGACGATACTTCTATTCTAGCGACAAAGCTAAAGATAAGAAATATTACTCTACCAAACAGACTTGGCTCTGCTCCTATGGAAGGTGCTGACTCAACTTTAGATGGAAGTCCTTCTGAAATGACCTATAGGCGCTATGAGAAGATTGCAGAAGGTGGCGCTGCTATTATGTGGTTTGAAGCTATTTCTGTTGTTCCGGAAGGAAGATCTTCAAAGACTCAGCTCCTTATCACAAAGGATAATGTTGATGAATATAAGAAGTTTACAGCTAGAATTAAGGAAGCTGGGCTAAAGAAAAATGGTTATGCACCATATTTAGTATTACAAGCAAACCACTCTGGAAGGTACTCAAACCCAGATAATAAGCCAGCTCCTTTAATTGCATATCGTCATCCATACCTAGAGCAATTTAGAGCCGCTGATGATAGCTGTATTGTCTCAGATGATTATTTAAAGCAAACAGAAGAAAACTTTGGGGAAGGTGCTCGTCTTGCAAAGCTTGCTGGCTTTGATGCAGTCGATATTAAATCTTGTCATGGCTATCTATTTCAGGAAGTAGCTTCTGCTTATTATCGTCCAGGACTATATGGTGGCTCATATGAAAACAGAACAAGACTCTTAAAGAACTCAATAAAAGCAGCACAAGTATATGAAGATGATTCTTTTATGGTTACCTCCCGAGTTGGTATTTATGATGGCTACCCTGAGTATGCAGGTTTTGGTCAAAAAACAGATGGTTCAATGCTTCAAGACCTAACAGAACCAATTCGTTTAATTAAAGAGCTTAGAGAAATGGGTATTGATATGGTAGACCTCACAATGGGTAACCCATATACAACAACTCACGTTACTAGACCTTTTGATATGGGTAAATACCCACCAGAGGAGCATCCATTTGAAGGCTTAGCTAGAATGATTAACTCTATTGGAGAAGTAAAAAGAAGTGTTCCTGGAATGGTTATCTTTGCCTCTGCTCCAACATATCTTAGGGAATACTCTGATCTTTACTCAGCTGGTGCTGTTAAAAATAATCTTTCTGATGGAATGTTATTTGGTAGAATGCAATTTGCAGACCCTGATTTTGCTAATGAAATAAAGAGTGGTAGAATTGATAAAAATAGAGTTTGCTTGACCTGTGGAAAGTGTGGTGACCTTATTAGATCACATAAACCAACAGGATGTGTTATTCGTGATAACAAAACCTTCATGCCTTATTACAAGGAATTCTTAGAAGAAAAGAAAAATCTTCCAGCAAACTTTAGAGGTTAATAATAAAATCCTTTTAGTGATGATTTGGTCCAACCTAGCAGTTGGACCTTTATTATACTTTCCATTGTCGAGTTCTCAATTAAAATCAAATATGCAAAACTTGCTAGGAACAAAGTGGTAAGTCTTATTTTTTTTCAGACATACTGATTTATCACCAGAAACTACTAATCAGAATATTTCTACAATTCACTTATTCAAATTACTGATAGTATGTGGAAACGCAAACTCCTAAATCACAACCTTCGCCTTAAAAAGAAAAGAATATAGTAGTGTGTTTTCAAACTATTTAATCTGCTTTTAAAATACCTTTAAATCAATATAGAAATATTTGTTTAATCCAATATTGGTATTTTTATTTTCTTATTAATTATTTTTTTAAGGGAATGGGCAATCCCGGTTGGCTTTATATAATCTAAAATAGGATGATAAAAACCTTATTATATAGTTTAAGACTATCCACCTTGAAACATTCAAATTAGTTAAAATAAATAGCTAAATCTTAATCACCTCTAATCGAAAAGAAGCAATTATTCATGTATTATCCTTGCTGGAGGAATTTGATGAAATTCATAAACTTAGAACTCTATTTATTAATTATTAACCTTCTAGGCTTTGTAGTAGGTGCTATAAACTCTAAGGTTAGATCAAAGAAGCCTGAAGGAAAGAGTGATATAGCAATTGCTATTTTATCTTTACTAGGTGGTTCTATTGGTTCTTTAGTGTCAGTACTAATTTTTGACAGGAAAGCAGAAAAAGGTAATATGTTATCACGTGTAATAATGGCTTGTATGGTAGTAATACAAGCTATTATCTACTTAATAGTTAAAGGATTTATTGCAAACCATTTAACATTTGCTTTCTACCAAGTACTTGTTGATTACCCACTTTCTTTAGTTTATTTAGCATTAATAAATATTATTACTTTCTTATTCTACTTAAAGGATAAAAAGGCAGCTGAAAAAGGAAAGGATAGAGTAAAAATAGTTACACTATTAGGTCTTGCTTTCTTTGGTGGTTCTATTGGTGCTTTAGTTGGTATGTATACACTTAGACACAAGACTAATAAAAACTACTTTACTATTGGTGTTCCACTAATGGTAATTATGCAATTCTTTGTACTCTTTTATCTTTCAAACCTTAGTTTTTAAATAAACAAATTCTTGCAGAGGGGTATTAAACTCCTCTGTTAATTTTCCCTCTATAAATCCAATACTTTTATAAAATTATCTAGCTGCGATACCTTCACTAATACCTTCACGGTAAGTTGTTACTGTGATATTACGATAAGGATCAAATTCATTTAAAGCTAAAGAAAACATATTTTCAGCAATATGCTTTCTTCTGAAATTAGGATCTACAGCTAAGAAACAAAGCATATTTACTTCTTTAGAAAATAATAAAGCTCCTACTATTTTATTATCTTCTTTAGCACAAATTGCTTCATTCCTGCTAATAAACTCTAAAACAGTAGCTCTATGTTCTGTTAAATCAAGGCCTGGAAATAAATCTTTAACTTTATCAACAAGATTCATCCAACTATCAATATCATTAGCTGTAGCAAAACTAATATTCATTTAACAAATCCTTCTTTAACAATTATATCCCAAGCTTCATCATCGATAATTTCATCTTTAAATAGCTTCCTTTTATCGTCTTCGGTAATTGCTCTCAATACTTTACATGGATTACCTGCTGCAATAGTCCAGCTTGGAACATCTTTAGTAACAACACAACCTGCTCCAATTACAACATTACTACCAATATTAACACCAGGACATATTACTACACTTCCTCCTATCCAAACGTTATCACCGATTGTAACAGGCTTTCCAAACTCATATGATGAGTTTCTTGTAGTTGGGTAAATAGGATGTCCTGCTGTATAAATTGATACATTAGGTCCAAGAAAGCAATTATCACCAAAGACTACTTTAGCGACATCAATAATAGTACAGTTATAATTTGCAAAGAAATTCTTTCCAACTTCAATGTGTTTACCGTAATCACAAAAGAATGGTGGATTAATAAATGCACCTTCTCCAGAACCTAATAATTCTTTCACGATTCGAGAAATTTGTTCAAAATCTGCCCAATCAGAATTATTTAGTTTTTGAATCAGCTTTCTACAAGCAATAATCTCACTAGCTACCATCTCATCAACAATGTATGCTTTGCCATTATCTCTTCTTTCTAGATTATTCATGGTCTTATTTTATCAAAATATAAGAATTAATATCCAAACAAAAAGAGAAGATTATTGATGATTAATATCACCAAAATTTTTGTCTTAATTTGTTTAATAGTAATTTTAAATCATTACATACTTAAATCTACAATAAATCTTTTTCCTTTTAATCGAAATGCGAAAATGGTTTACAATGAAAACTCTAAATAATATTCATTCAAGTTAAACATTTACAAGCCTTTTAAGCCATTAAAAACTCATGAAAAATTAACTTTAAAATTAATTTAAACTACCATATTATGGTAGGAAGAAAAATGAAATAAAAAGAGTTAGAAGGTCTTCTGTTTAATGGAAGTTCTTAGCTAGTTGCAATTTATGGAAGACGAAGAGTGGGTAAAACCTCTCTCGTTGATGAGGTGCTTGAGCTGTACATTACTTTTAGATATGCAGGACTATTTCCTGTTGAAATAAAATGGCCTAAAAGTGCAACTTAAACAGTTCCACTACTCCTTACTGTCTCAAGGATTTACTGGTAATAAATGTCCAGATTCATGGTTATAAGCCTTTTTCTTCCTCGAAAAGTTTTTGCAAGAAAGAGATGGAGGAAGACAGGTAGTGTTCATTGAGGAACTTCCTTGGATGGATACTCCTCGAAGTGGTTTTATTTCAGCGTTTGAAGGCTTTTGGAATAATTAGACATTTCTCGTATAGAATCAATGAATATTAAGGACAGTAATGAAAGCCCCCCAGATTGATCTTATCATTGAAAGAAGGGATTGTGTAATTAATCTTTGTGAAATGAAGTTCTGCTGTGAAGAATTTTTTATTGATAAAAGCTTTTATCTTAAAGTAAGAGAGAGGGAAAAAATCGTATCAGAAATAGCACCAAAGAAGGCAGTTATCCATAATGTACTAATCACTACTTTTGGGGTAAAAGGTGTGGATATTCTTCTGTTTTTTCCAGTATTCTTACAATAGCTGATCTTCTAGCTTAACTTATTCATTAAGTCTAAATTCTTATTGTTAATAGGTTTAAAAAGATAATAATTCCAGACACTAAAACTAATTACCTTACTGTAAGCAATTCAAAAAAATGATTGTCTATTATGCCTAATGTCAATTTTTATTAGATTTTTAGGCAAATGAGCAATTTCAAAGTTGTTGACGTTTAGAAGAATGAGAGGTTATTATAAAGATAAGAAGTGACCTGTCGATAGACGGTGTTCGCTCCAAGATTTAAAATGACTAAATCGTCACTAGTAAAATTGGAACATGACTAGTGGCGATTATTCTTTTTTCCAATAGTAATTCCAACTATTAGAGCTGAAAGTACTAAACCAATAATACTAATTACTAAATCTAAAAATTCATAACTAGTCATTTTGGATACCTCCTTACCATTAAGATTTGGAGGTAAGACCTCCATATCAGGGCGACATGGAGCAAATTAACCGCCTACCGCATTCGAGCTAGGCCACAACTTAAGTAAATAGTGGTAACAATGCATAGGTCAATATCAAAACAATCATATTAAACATAAATGATAGAAGTTATAATAAGTGCATGTGTTAGGTAAGATTTTAAATAGAAAAGGCTATAAGATAACATGTGTTA
>JAQYFM010000063.1 GCA_028723145.1 Spirochaetales bacterium
CCACTGAGTACATATTGATAGCTTCCTTCCTCAACAAGGAATTTAATAGCTGTCACTATCTCTGGAACTACTTGCACCTCATCAAAGAAGATTAATGTTTTTCCCTTAATTAGAGGTTGAGATGCAATAGCAGTAATCCTCAAAAGTAAATCCCTACTATTACTAGCTTTTGATATTGATGTCCTAGCAATAGAATCCTCTAGTAGATTTATTTCAATAAAAGAGGAGTAATGACTCTTTCCAAACTCACGTATTGCATAGCTTTTCCCAACCTGACGAGATCCTGTAATTAATAATGCTTCTCGTCTATTGGGGGTAAAGTAAGATTCTAAGTAATCTGAAATTTTCCTCTTTAGCATTAAAACTATTTATCTCCTTGTATGATTTAAAGATAATATCATTTTTACCTTTTTTCCAACACAAAATGAACATATTTTGTCCGTTTTTCCAATAATATTTTGATTAAATATTTCCATTTTTCCAATTTTTATGTACGTTGACACTTAATTTACCACATCCTACAATTCCTTTTATGATTTTTGAACTTGATAACAAAGAGATCTCTTTCAAATATTCTTTACAAGATACAGATTTAGAAATATCTGAAAGAGGTATCGTAGGACAGGAAAGAGCACTTAAGGCTTTAAGAACTGGATTAAAAACAAATAGAAATGGATATAACCTCTTTATCAGTGGTGAAATGGGTACAGGCAAGCTTACATCTGTAAGGCAGGAAGCTGAAAATTGCACTGATGATGAGATGATTAAAGATGTAGTTTATCTTGCTAATCCTTCCAATCCATATTTTCCTATCTCACTTTGCTTAAATAAAGGAGACGGTAAAAAGCTAAAAGCTTTACTTAGCTCTGCAAATGAGGGAAATTACAAAACTATTCTTGAAGAAGTAAAGGGACAAATTCCTGAAGCTACAGGCTATGCAGCTTTATTGTCTAAGAATACATTTAATGTAAATAACTACAAAGTAAATTTAGTCCTTGATAGAAGTTTAGAAGTTAAAAGACCATTTATTGTTGAATCGCATCCAACCTTTGAAAACCTATTTGGCTATGCTGAAAAAAGTGAGGAATATCCTCACTTAGCAATTCATATTGGTTCCTATGCTAAAGCATCTGGAGGCTTTTTAGTTTTAACTGCGGCAGAAGTTCTTTCTCAAAAAGGACTTTGGGATGCTATTAAAAGGCATTTAGATTCAACAGCAATGGCTCTATCTACAAGTGGAGTTCAAGGTTCGCTTGGAAAGGATGAAAGAATAAGGCCAGAACCAATAGCACTTCCTACCAAGGTAATATTACTAGGAAGTGAAGATATATTTGATGAGCTATGTGATAAGGATGAAGGTTTTTTAAGACTTTTTAAAGTTGCACCTCAATTTGATTACCTAATGGAAGCAAATAAAGAAAATATCCTTGGTACAATCGCATATTTAAAAAAGATTAATCCTAATATCACAAAGGAGGCTTGTGAAGAGGTCTTAAGATATTCATCCTCCATTTGTGAATCAAGAGATAAACTAACATGCCAACTAACACTTCTTGGAGATCTAATCTCAGAAGCTACTCTATATAGTGATGGAAAAATTACAGGTAATGATGTTAAAAGAGCAATAAAAGATAGAGCTGAGTTAACAGATCTTTTAGAAGATAGAATCAACCAAGAGATTAAGGCCGGAGAATTATTAGTTAGTACTAGTGGAAAGAAGGTTGGAATAATTAATGGTCTAGCAGTAATGGACCGAGGAGCTGCATCATTTGGTACCCCTGCAGTAATTTCAGCAACTGTAGCACCTGGTAGTGAAGGTATTGTTAATATCGAGCATGAAGCAGGGTTAAGTGGAGAAATCCATGATAAAGGAATTTTAATATTACAAGGCTATCTAAGGAAGAACTATGCACGTTCCTTCCCGCTTTCAATTTATGCAGGCCTTTGTTTTGAACAAAACTATAGCGAAGTCGATGGCGACTCTGCCTCATCTTCAGAGCTATATGCCCTACTCTCTGCAATTGGAGAGCTTCCAGTAAGACAGGATATTGCAATTACAGGATCTGTTAACCAAATGGGAATACTACAACCAGTAAGTGGAATAAATGAAAAGATTACAGGCTTTTACCACACCTGTAAGCTTTGTGGTTTTACAAAGACTCAAGGTGTAATTATTCCTAAACAAAACATTAGATCTTTAATACTTCCATATGAAGTTGAAGAGGACATCAAAAATGGTAATTTCCATCTTTGGGCACTCTCAACCATTGAAGAAGGCATGGAGCTGTTAACAGGTCTTCCAGCTAGTACTCGTGATAGAAAGGGTTTATTTAAAGTAGGTTCTTTTAATAGAGTTATTGAAGACAACCTTAAAAAACTCTACGAAAGTGGTAAGGGAAATTAATTCCAACTATACATCAATATACCTGCCGCAACAGATACATTTATTGATCCCTTTGCTCCATGCAATGGGATCTCTACTTTTCCCAAAGAATCATTTGCAAGTTTTAAACATTCTGGGGATACCCCACTTTCTTCACTACCTAAAATGCAAGTTCCTTCTGTTGGAAAAGAAAATTCTTGAATAGGAGTACCACCTAATTCAAGAGCAAAGAAAGGTCCTTTAACTTCAGCTAATGAATTAATAATAGAGTATTCAATAGATTCTATTGCACCTCTACTAGTCCTAATTGCTCTTGGAGAAGTAATATCACCACACTCATAAAGATAAATATGCTTTATTCCAAAGCTTTCAGCAGAGCGAAATATTGCCCCAATATTATATGGAGAACGAATTCTATCTAAAAGTAGATAATGTGGCTTTACTATACGAATAGAGTTATCAAGTTTATTATCACTATCGATAATATCCCAGTCTGCTACTTCCTCACCTAAGATAGCTAAACACTTATAATATATATCCTCACCTCTTTTTAAATTACCAGCTAAAAGATCAGAAAAAGCTTTCTCAAAGTAGGCTTTATCACTAACAAGCTCAAGAGAAATGACGATATCTTTAAGACCCAAGATATATTCCTCTTCAAACTTTTCGCCCTTTGAAGCAAGAAATGCTTGGGATGCACATTTTCTAAGCTGTACACGCGGTTTTAATGTTTTAATCTTCTTCAGAGTTATCATCGTCACTTACCATACATGGTGTAACTGCAACTGCAAATTCACCTTTAATACTATCTCGAGACTCCAAAATCTTTATAATATTAGAAACACTGTCTACTTTAATCTCTTCAAAAGCCTTAGTGAGCTCACGCCCCATAGTAATTCTTGCATTTGGCATTAGCTCTTCTATTTCCTTTAAGCTTTTAACAATTCTAAATGGAGACTCATAGAAGATAAATGTCTCTTCTCTTTCAAGAAGCTGTGTAAGTCTTTTAGTTCTTCTTCCCTTCTTTGGGGATAAAAAACCTTCAAAGGTAAAAGTCTTTCCAACATTACCAGCACAAGATAAAAGAGTAATAACTGCACTTGCACCAGGGATTGGTACAATATCATGTCCAGCATTTCTTACGTTCTCGCAAAGTCTTGCTCCCGGATCTGATATTCCAGGAGTTCCTGCATCTGAGCAATAAGCAACACTTTGACCTTGGTCAAGAAGAGCGATAATACCTTTACTACTTGCTTCCTCATTATGTGCATGACATGCAATAGTTCTTTTCTTTATATCGTAGTGGGATAATAATAATGAAGTATGTCTTGTATCTTCACATGCGATGACATCAACGCTTTTTAAAATATTTAATGCACGAATTGTAATATCGTCTAAATTACCAATTGGTGTTGCAACCATATATAAAGTACTCATGAAATAATCATAGTTTACAACCACTATGATTTACAACATGGATAAATTGGCTATTTATACCATTATCCATGGGGAAAATAACCATATTATCATCAAAGCACTATGTTTTTACCCCATTTTTTAAAGTTGGCACGCTAAATGCAATATAACTTACGTCAAAAATAAAAAATTAATTCCAAGAAGGAGATAAAAAATGAACGTATTTAAGAGAATGGGAGACATCATCTCCTCAAATGTAAACAGTGCACTAGACAAGATGGAAGATCCAAAGAAGATGATCAATTTGATGATCACAGAAATGGAAGATACAGAGAGAGAAATTAAAGTATCTATAGCAGAAAAGAGTGCTGAACTTGATAGCATTAAGAGAAATATTTCATCTGCCGATGATACAGTAAAGCGTTGGGCTGAGAGAGCTCAAATGGCTGTTGATAAGGGTAATGATGAGATGGCTAAGGAAGCAATTATCGAAAAGAGAAATGCTTTAGAAACTCTCAAGGCTTTAGAAGCTAACAGTGCAACTATTGAGAATATCATTATCTCTTTAAAAGAACAGCTTAGTGAAGTAAGTGCAAAGCTTAATGAGATGAAGGCTAAGAGAAATGATCTTTTATCTCGTGCAAATGCTGCTAAGGAAAAGATTAAGGTAAATGAAACTTTAAGAGAAGCTGATAGCATTAAGTATGCAAAGCGCTTTGAAGAACTTCAATCTAGAATTGAAAAGTGGGAAGCAGAAGCTAAGGTTTTTTCAACAACTCAGCCTCAAATAAAGAGTACTAGAGAAAGTTTTGAAGAAATGGAAAGAGAAAGAGATATCGAAGAAGAATTAGCTAAACTTAAGAACAACAAGGAGAATAATTAATTATGTTTTCAGCTTACCAGAGAAGATTATTAAGAGTTCCTAATGGAATGCTCTTCGGAGTTTGTGCAGGACTTGGTAGAAGACTTGGGATTTCAACATTTTTAGTTCGCCTTATCACATTCATCGCTTTCTGTGCGACTGGCTTCTTCCCGGTAGGCCTAATTTATACCATCCTTGCAATAGCCCTTCCAGTAGGACCAGAGTATTGATATTGTAATTATCCCCTTACTTGGTGCATATCTTTTTTGGAGATGTGCACCATTTATTAATTTATTTCCAAAAGAACGTTTTTAGCTGCACATACTCTTTTAATTAAGCCATTATTTTTATATTAATCCTAAAGATGTTAAAAAAATGCTGATAGAAGAAAAATCGGTAAAATTTGTTGGAATATTTCCATGGACAAAGTATGAATCAGATATTTGACAATCTTGTGTTCAGAATTTTTAGATATTGAAAATACAAATTATCATTATCTTTTCACTAGATATTGTACTCCTAAAGGAGTATATTTTTAGCATGAGTAAAAGAATATTTCATGGGTCCGTAAATATTATTGAAAAACCAGAATTTGGAATTGGGAAAGTAAGAAATGATTATGGACTTGGGTTTTACTGCACAGAGAATATTGATCTTGCAAAAGAATGGGGAGCATCAAGAGACAAAAATGGATATGCAAATATCTATGAAATTAACGATGATGAATTAAC
>JAQYFM010000064.1 GCA_028723145.1 Spirochaetales bacterium
GAGAAGTGTTAAGACTGATGGTTGGGCACTTTCAAAGGCTGGTATCGGCGACGATACAGATAAGCTCTATGCAGCTCTTGCTCTCATCGACTATGCATATAGCGAAAAGGGACAGATTCTCATGAGCTATGGTCCAGATGCATTTATCAAGACAAATGCTGACGGCAGCTATGTAACATTCAACTTCAACGGTAAAGAGATGCCTGAGATCGCTGATGTTACAGAAGAACTTCTCTGGAAGCTCACATCCGGTAACTATACAAACTTCGCAAGAATGTATCTCGGATCAACTCTCTCATTCGCAAAGAGCCAGGCATTCGAATATCAGTGCACACACGAAGTAGGTAAGGAAGGTGCTGGTCACATTTCTACAGCTATTGGTCTTGGTACTATTAAGCACCCAGAGCTTGCTGTTACATCTAACCTTTGGTATGCATCAGTTCCTACAACTCTCCCAACAACTTCAGTTGAGACAGATACAGTTAACCAGTACACAGAGCTCCAGAATCAGTTCAACCAGCAGAAGGGTAAAGTAAATATCCTCGTTGATCAGATTGCTAAGGGTTATACACTTGAAGGATGTTCTTCAGCTGCTACAACTGTTAACAAAGTTACTAACGAATGGGGTGGTTCTCAGTACCTCTTTATCAAGCAGGGTGCATGGAATCGTCTTCTCAAGTTCTATTCTCAGCTCTAAGCTAAGAAAATAAAAATCTATCTATCCTATGCGAAAGGCCCCACCTTTCGCATGGGGAATTAAAAAAATAAAAAAATAAGGAGGAGGGGGTTATGTACAAAAAGCAGATGTTATTTCAAAAGTTGATCTGCTACCTTGCACTGGCTACCGGTTTCGTTGTTTTCCTTTATTCACTTGGAATCATGACGGACCTTTATGACTGTCTTTATTCGACAATGATGGATCCATCAGATCTTACATATACAACAGTGCCTGGCTCCATCGTATACTATAATATGCAGGGATTTAACAAGGCATTCCTGTCTTCATCTATCGTTATGCTCCTGCTGGCATGCCTTCTCTTTGTCACACAGACGAATAACCGCAGAAAGTATTACATAGGTAACTATATTGCAACAGGCCTTTTTGTTGTTGCAACTCTTGTTATCGTTATTTGGGCACACTTCCAGATTCAGGAATTCAGAGGTCAGTGGCTTGCTGTAGATTTTGAAGCTTTGAAGATGCATGCTCAGATGTTTAAACAGAAATATACAGAATCTACATTCTGGTTCGATATCCACTATGGTGTTTTTGCTCTCTGCCTAGTTGAAGTAGGTCTTTTAATCTACAATTGTATTTGGAAGATTAACCTAATGAAAGCAGAGCGTGAGCTCATCGCTAAGGGAGGTGCTGTATGACAGATCAGGATAAACAAATTAAGACTGACCGCATGCGCTTTACAAAGAACAAGTTTTCTTCCAATCTTGCTCTTGTTGCAATTTTATTTGACGTATTTTACTTTGTAAGTATTTATAAGTCAGATGTCAGCACCTACTATTATACACTTGTGATTGGTGCATCAATCATTTATAACCTTGCATTTATGCTTGCAGCATTCCTCTCTTCTGAGGGTGTAAAATCATATGGTGAAAAATTCTGCTATATCCTTATAGCACTTGGCATTATGCAGTTCGTAAGAATCTTCTACATTCCATGGAAAGCTAGTCATTCTGTAGTAACTATTGCTAATGTAGATGTTGTCGTAATGGGTACTGCACAGTTTGTTCGCTGTGCTATCTTCCTTGCGATTTCAGGTATTGCCTGCTTAGTTGCTGCAGTTGTTGGCATCCAGAAGAGCCGCATATTAAATGCTTATATCGCAACTCTCGGTGAAGAGGTCAGGAGGGACTAATGGCTACTTTGAGCTTACAGCATATCGATAAGATATATGATAATAACGTTCAGGCTGTTTTTGACTTCAATTTGGATGTTAAAGATGGTGAACTGATCGTACTTGTAGGACCATCAGGATGTGGTAAATCTACTACATTAAGAATGGTTGCTGGTCTTGAAGATATCTCTAACGGTCATCTTCTTCTTGATGGTAAGGACATTACACAGTCACCTGCTAAAGATAGAGATATGGCAATGGTATTCCAGAACTATGCTCTATATGGTCACATGACTGTTTATGAAAACATGGCATTTTCTTTAACAATGAGAAAGGAAGATCCAAACGTTATTCATAAAAAGGTTCTAGCAGCTGCTGAAATTCTTAATCTTACAACTCAGCTTAACAAAAAACCTAGCCAGCTTTCTGGTGGTCAGAGACAGAGAGTTGCAATGGGAAGAAGTATTGTAAGAACTCCTAAGGTATTCTTATTTGATGAACCACTTTCTAACCTTGATGCTAAGTTAAGAGGTTCTACAAGAAGAGAAATTCTTCTCCTTCATAAGAGACTTAAGGCAACAATGCTCTATGTTACACACGACCAAACTGAGGCATTAACTCTTGCTGATAGAATCGTATGTATGTCTATGGGACATGTTCAGCAGATTGGTACACCTCTTGAGCTTTACGATACACCAGCTAATCTCTTTGTTGCAGGTTTTATTGGTCTTCCTCCAATGAACTTCTTCGATGTAGATGTTAAGAATGGTAGACTCGAAGGAAAAGGCTTTGCTATTCCTCTTGATGATAAGCAAAAGAGAACATTAAAGAATTACGAAGGTAAGACAATTGTTCTTGGTGTTAGACCTGAAAATGTTGTACTTGGTAATGATGTTGGTATTAAAGTAACAACAAATGAAAACCTTGGTATGAATACTCTTGTTCATGGAAACATTGAAGGTGGCTCAAAGATTGTTGGTAAACTTCGTGGCTGGTGTGATTATAAGAATGGTGATAATGTTAAAGTATCATTCGATAGAATGCACTTCTTTGATAAAGAAACAACTAACGCTATCAGAGGGGAGGTTTGATTATGGGCTCAAGAAAAGGTATTAAAGAATGGCTCAGAAAGAAGGTAGTAGGTATCAAGCGTAATCCTCAGAAGATTGGTCTGATTGCATTTGCAATTACATTTATTTACTATTCTTTGAATTTAACATGTATTTCAAATACAACAGCTAAAATTCAGGGTTCAGGAATGGGACTTTGTGGCTTTGTTACAATGCTTTTATCTATTCTTAGCTTACTCTGTTATTCAAACTCTTTCCCAAGAAGAAAGAAAGTTAATAAGCCAATGCTTATTATTTTCTTGGTAATGGTTGGTATTATTCTATTTTGTGATTATAGATACAGAGATCTAATTTACTATGCAGTTGCGCTTTCTCCAAATCCAATTGCTGTAACAGATTCAACTTTATACATCTTAGAAGCATATGATATGTTATTCACACATATGATTCTTCTATTTGTATCACTTGTTCTAATGGCACTTGGTCCTGTATTTAAGATTCTCCTTAAGAAGGTTAATACCAATGTTAATATCGATGGTTACGATAAGATGGAAGCTATCGATATTTCAAGTGAGGAGTGATTTAGCTAATGGCAAAACATGAGGATAATATTTACAAGATCAATACTAAAGCAGTAGATGATCTTGTAGATGCTACTCCCGAAAATACTCCGCATTATAGTGAAGAGGAATTAAAGAAATATAGAACTAAGTCAAAGATTCAAATAAGTGGAAAATCTAAAGCATTATTAATTAAGCTTTGGTTTAGTGGTGCAGTTTGTTATTTCTTTATTTGGGGTCTTGGAATGTATATTGCGTCGACTCTTGACCTCTTCTTTGTAACTGCGATAGGTATGGGCTTTGTTAAAGATATTCTAGAAAACAATGCCTTAAGGTGGGTTGCAGATCCTCCAGGATCAAATGATAGATGGATGATGGTACCTAAAAAGAGATATGTTAGTCTTATTTTTAATGTACTTTATTCATTTGTTGTAATGTTCTGTGTCATGATGACCTATGAAGGTGTGAATGGTACTTTAAGTGCTGTCACCGGCCAAACAGAGGGTGTTCTGTTTGGAATCGAACCAGTTACATTTGCTTTGATTTATCTGCTTTTTGATCTCTTTTTTCTTTGGATCAAGCACTTTGCAGCTAAAATCATTGCTGATGCTAGAAGTAAAGTAGAAAAAGGAGACTGATATGCCATACCTTGTTCTTAAAGACATAAATAAGATTTATCCAAATGGCTTCCATGCCGTACATGACTTTAACCTTGAGATTGAAAAAGGTGAATTCATAGTCTTTGTAGGTTCTTCTGGATGTGGTAAATCCACAACTCTCAGAATGATTGCAGGACTTGAGGATATCAGTAAGGGAGAATTCCTTATCGATGGTAAACGTGCAAACGAAAAGGGACCTAAAGATCGTGGAATCGCAATGGTATTCCAGAGCTATGCTCTTTATCCTCAGATGACAGTTTATGATAACCTTGCATTTGGCTTAACACTTGAAGGTATCGATGAAGATGTTATTGAGCAGAAGGTTCAAAATGTTGCTAAGATTTTAGGATTAACAGACTATCTTGATAGACTTCCTAAAGCTCTTTCTGGTGGTCAGAGACAGAGAGTTGCCGTAGGTCGTGCAATTATTAGAAAGGTAGGTATCTTCCTTATGGACGAACCTCTTTCTAACCTCGATGCTAAGCAGAGAGTAACAATGAGAAGTGAGATTTCTGAAATCCACAGAAAGACTGGTGCAACTACTATCTATGTAACTCACGACCAGACAGAAGCTATGACAATGGCTGATAGAATCGTAGTTATGAAGGAAGGTTATATCCAGCAGGTTGGAACTCCTTATGATTTATACTTTAACCCTGTTAACGTATTCGTTGCTGGATTTATTGGCGAGCCTCCAATGAACTTCGTTTCTGCAATACTAAAGGGCGGTAAGATTAACATCGGTAAGAATGTTATCGATTTATCAAAGAAACTCAGCAGTCAAAACCTTAAGCAGTATGAAGGAAAGAAGATTATCTTTGGTTTCAGACCTGAAGCAATCGAGCTAGGAAAGGGCGAAGGTTATCAAATTGATTGTACTGTAGAGTTAACTGAGCTCCTTGGTGATAATACTAACGTTTATGTAGATATCCAAGGTGAAAAGACAATTCTTAAGGTTAATCCACATGATACACCTGAAATGGATAGCAAGATTTCATTCACTATTCCACTCGAGAGTGTATATCTCTTTGATGGCGAAACTGAAAAAGTAATAAAATAGTTTTTCCTTAAAATTTTGTTTAAAATGGCCTTTTTGCTAAGATTAGTTGAAATAGGCCATTTTATTTTTTTGTCATATGTTTTATATCAATTTTTATATCTTTTATTGTGTTGCTATTTGTTGTGTTTAATATAAATATTTACATATCAAGAAAAAATATACACAAAACCTTAAGTTAATATAACTTTACAGTTGTGACTCTTTAGAATATTATAGATAATACATAAATATTCATAGGAGAATAACAATGAAGAAGGCTTTTGCTATTTTAATGATTTGTCTTGTAGCTTTCTCAGCATTTGCACAGGGTGCAGCTGAAGCTCAGGCTAAACAGGTTCTCAAAGTTGGTATGGTTACTGACTCTGGTACAATTGATGACCGCTCATTCAACCAGGGAACATATGAAGGTGTAAAGAAGGCAGCTGAAGAACTTGGTTGGGAGAATACATACCTCCGCCCAACAGGAACAACAACTTCTGATTATGTACAGGCTATCTATGCTCTTTATGATCAGGGTTATACATTTGTTGCTTGCCCAGGATTCCTCTTTGCTGAAGCAGTAGCTCAGGTACAGGGTGAAGTTGAAGATCTTAACCTCGTTATCATCGATGATGCTCTCTCTGCAGGTATTGGTCCTAAGTCTGTTGCTATCGTATTTAAAGAGCAAGAGTCAGGCTTCCTCGCAGGTCTTGCAACAGCTCTCAAGATTGAAACTGGTGATGTAGGTTTCGTAGGTGGTATGGAAATTCCTGCAGTACAGAAGTTCAACTGGGGCTTCCAGCAGGGTGTTAAATATGCTAATGACAACTTCGGTACAACAGTATCAATGAAGCCAGAAAACTTCGTATACTCTGGTTCATTCGCAGACCTCGCTCTTGGTCAGCAGCTTGCTAACGCAATGTATGCTAGAGGCGTAAAGGTAATCTTTGCTGCAGCTGGTGGTACAGGTGTTGGTGCTATCAACGAAGCTAAGAACAGAAGACTTGCTGGTCAGGATGTTTGGGCAGTAGGTGTTGACGTAGACCAGTATTCAGTTGGTGATATGGGTAACGGCCAGTCATGTATCCTTACATCTGCTATGAAGGATGTAGCTGGTGTAGCATATGATATGGTTAAGTCTCTTGCTGATGGTTCATATCCAGGTGGTCAGCTCCTTACTCTCGGTATCAAGGAAGGTAGAGCAGGTATCCCAGCTTCTAACCCTAACTTAACACCTGAAATTGAAGCTAAGGTTGCAGGAGTTGTAGAACTTATCAAGGCTGGTAAGGTTACAATTGCTGACAATGGTAATGGACTTATCAAATAAGTAATTTTTAGCTAACAGTAATAAGGCCGCCTCATATGTCTTGGCGGCCTTTTATGAATCACGTCCGTGCAAAAAGCACGCCTCATTTTGGAGAAGAGATGAGTCACGTAATCGAAATGATTGGAATTCGTAAAGAATTCCCAGGTATCGTTGCTAACGACAATATTACTTTACAAGTTGAAGAGGGAGAAATCCACGCTATTTTAGGTGAAAATGGTGCGGGTAAATCTACTCTTATGTCTATCCTCTTTGGTCTTTATCATGCTGATAAAGGTGTTATTAAAGTAAGAGGTAAAGAAGTTAATATCAAGAGCCCAAATGACGCTTTTGACCTTGGTATTGGAATGGTACACCAGCACTTCCAGCTGGTACATAATTTTACAGTTGCAGAAAATATCATCCTTGGTAAAGAGGGTGGCTTTGTTTATGATATCAAAACTGCATCTAAAAAGATAAAAGAGATATCTGAACGTTATGGCCTTGCTATTGAGCCAGATATGGTAATTGAGGATATCACTGTTGGTATGCAACAGCGTGTTGAAATTCTCAAGATGCTTTACAGGGATGCCGATATACTTATCTTTGATGAACCAACAGGTGTATTAACACCTCAGGAAATCAAAGAGTTGATGCAGATAATGAAGAACCTCATTAAAGAGGGTAAATCAATTATTCTTATTACTCATAAGCTTGATGAAATTAAAGAAGTAGCAGATCGCTGTACTGTCATCAGACGAGGTAAATACATCGGAGTTGTAGATGTTAAGAGTACAAGTGTTGATGAAATGGCGGCAATGATGGTTGGGCGTCCTGTTAGCTTTAAAGTTGAAAAAAAGCCAGTTGAATTAAAAGACACTGTATTAGAAGTAAAGAATCTCAATGTTAAGAATGCAAAGGGTGTTCTTGGCGTTAAGGATTTCTCTCTATCTGTTAAAGGTGGTGAAATAGTTGGTATCGCAGGTGTCGATGGAAATGGTCAAAGTGAGTTAATTGAAGCCATCACAGGTCTTAGAAAAATTGAGAGTGGTAGTGTTACTCTTTGTGGAAAAGATATTACTCACATGTCAATTTTAGAGAGAAATGAGCTTGGCCTTGGGCACATTCCTGAAGATAGACAAAAGAGAGGATTAGTTCTTTCTGCACCACTTACTACCAACATGGTAATTAAAGAGTTCTACAAACCAAGATTTGGTAAAAACGGTATCTTGCAGAAGAAAGAGATTGATGAATATACCCAGAATATTATCGAGAAGTTCGATGTTCGTTCTGGTGAAGGTAAGGATTCCCTAGCTGGTAAACTCTCTGGTGGTAACCAGCAGAAGGCTATTATTGGTCGTGAGGTTACATCAAATCCTGAACTTCTAATCGCAGTCCAGCCAACTCGTGGTCTTGATGTAGGTGCTATTGAGTTTATTCATAAACAGCTTGTCCAGCAGCGTGATAAGGGTAAGGCAGTCCTTCTCGTATCCTTCGAGCTTGATGAAATTTTCAATCTTTCAGATAGAATTGCTGTTATTAATGCAGGTCGTTTAATTGATATCGTAAATACAAAGGATACCGATGTTAACTCTGTAGGTCTTATGATGGCAGGTATTAAGAAGGAGGAAGCATAATGAAGGATAAAGTATTAAATAAACCTCTTGAAGCAAAGAAGGCATCTCCTCTTCTTGTTTCCATCTCAGCTGTTATTATAGGAATGCTCGCAGGATGTTTATTAATTTTGTTAATTGGAAAGGATCCAATAAATGGATACAAAAATCTTTTTATGGGTGCTTTATCAAATAAGAGAAAGATTGGTGCTACAATTGGACTTTCAACTCAGTTAATATTTGCAGGTCTTTCTTTTTCATTTGCATATAAAACAGGACTATTTAATATTGGCGGTTCTGGCCAAATGTTAATTGGTGGTATTGTTTGTAGCTTACTTGCTCATAAACTTCCTCTTGGAATTCCAAGACCAATTTATTTAATAATTATTATCTTAGCTGCTATTTGTGCTGGTGGCTTATGGGGTTTTATTAGTGGATTTTTAAAGGCTAAGTTTAATGTACATGAGGTAGTATCATGTATCATGCTTAACTGGATTGCATATTGGGTTTGTTATGACTTTATCCCACGTTTTATCATCGATCCAACAATTGCTGTAAAGTCTGCCCCAATAGCTACAGAAAGAACACTAAGAAGTGGTATCTTTGGTGCAATCTTTGGAAAGAGTACAACAGCTAACTTAGGTTTCTTACTTGCAATAATAGCTGTAGTCCTTATTTGGTTTATTTTAAATAAAACAACACTAGGTTTTAATTTAAAAGCTGTAGGTGCAAATAAGTACTGTGCTGAATATGCAGGTATTAAGGTAAATAAGTCTATCATTATTTCAATGGCTATTTCTGGTGCACTTTGTGGCCTTGCTGGCCTTTCATATTACTGCGGCTATTCAAATATCATGGAAATGGGAAAGATGCCAAGTGAAGGCTTTGATGGTATTGCTGTATCATTACTTGGTAACTCAACTCCTATTGGATCTTTAGTTGCGGGTCTTTTCTTTGGTATTTTGAAAAATGGTAAACTCTCTCTTGTAACTCTTGGTATCCCAACAGAGCTTGCCGATACAATTATTGCAATCATCATCTACTTTGCAGCAACAAATATACTCTTTAGAAACTTCTGGGATGGATTATTTAAGAAATCATTTGAAAAGAAGGAAGCATATTTTGCTCTTGCAGTTAATGGAGAAAAGACCATGGATCAAGTAACTCCTGAAGAGCGAAAGGAGCTGATAAAAAAAGGTAAAGAACTAAGTAAAACTTCTAAGGAGGTAAAATAATATGTGGGAATTAATGTTAATTATCATACCATCAGCTATTGCATATACAATGCCTCTTTTAATGGGTGCACTTGGTGGTCTTTATTCAGAACGCAGTGGTGTAACAAACCTCTGTATTGAAGGCTTAATGCTCTTTGGTTGTTTTGCTTCTGCTGCAACAATTGTAAAATTACAAGCTATTCCTGGTTTTAGTTTTAATCTTGCAATTGTAATTGGTATTTTAGTTGCAATGGTTGCTTCAACACTATTAGCAGCATTACATGCTATTGCATCAATTAACCTTAAGGCTGACCAAACAATTTCAGGTACTGCAATTAATATGCTTTCAACAGCATTATCACTCTTCTTAGCACAGACTATTACAGGTAGTGGTAATATCACTGTTGTTAGAGCCGTAATTAGAAGTGATGTACCAATTCTTTCAAAGATTCCAGTTCTTGGACCTCTGTTCTTCTCTGAAACATATTGGACAACTTGGATTTGTATAGCTGTTTGGGTTATCAGTTATTTCTTACTTTATAAAACTAGTTTTGGTCTTAGACTCAGGGCTTGTGGTGAACACCCATCAGCAGTTGCATCTGCAGGTGTTAATGTTCATAAGATGAGATATATTGGAGTATTAACTTCAGGTTTACTTTCAGGACTTGGTGGTGCATGTATTCTTGTAACTTACGCAGGTGAGTACAATGCTGGATCTGGTATTAATGGACTTGGATTCTTAGCAATTGCAGCATTAATCTTTGGTCAGTGGAAGCCACTTGGAATCTTAGGTTCAACTGCATTCTTCGGGCTTTGTATGACAATTGCAAATATCGGAAGAATTCTTCCTGCATTTAGTGGTATCCCAATGGCAGTACTTGGTGCATTCCCATACATTGCAACACTCATTGCACTTATATTCTCATCAAAGAAGAGCGCAGCTCCTCTAGCTTCTGGTCAACCATTCTAATTTGGAGGAATAATATGTTACTAGACGATTTAAAACAAAGTGCTGATTACATTAAAAGTGTAACAGGTGATATCAAGTTTGATATCGCAATGGTTCTAGGCTCAGGCCTTGGTGATATGGCTGAAACATTGGGAGAAGTAGTTTATATCCCTTATTCAGATATTCCACATTTTCCTGTATCAACAGTACCAGGACATAAAGGTCGTTTAGCAATCGGAATTTTAGAGGGTAAACGTGTTATCTGCATGCAAGGTCGTTTCCACTACTATGAGGGATGGACAATGCAACAGTGCGTTTATCCTATTCAAGTATTTAAAATGCTTGGTATTAATAATCTAATGCTTACTAATGCAGCAGGATGTGTTAATACAGCTTGGCAACCTGGTGATTTAATGGTTATTACCGACCATATTAAAATCATGGGTGACAGCCCAATGAGAGGTCCAAATTGTGATGAACTAGGCCCAAGATTCTTTGATATGAGTCACACCTATGATAAGAATCTACAACAGGTTGCGCATACAGCTGCTTCCAAATTGGGATTTTCTCTTAGAGATGGTATCTATATGCTCTTTGGGGGTCCTCAGTTTGAAACTCCTGCAGAAGTACGAATGGCTCGTATGTTAGGTGCTGATGCTGTAGGTATGTCTACTGTTCCAGAGGCAATTGCTGCAAGTCAAATGACAATGAAAGTATTAGGTATTTCTTGTCTTACAAATATGGGTGCGGGAATTTTAGATCAGCCTCTTAACCATGAAGAAGTCCTAGAGACAGGTGAAAAGGTTAAATCACGTTTCCAAGCACTAGTTAGGGAGATCGTTTCAACTTGGCCACTGTAAGCGAGATTATTTTAAAGTACAACCTCTCTCCCCTTCCTGGGGAAGGAGGTTTTTTTCGTTTTATAAACGAATTTGGTAATGCGGGATGTATTTATTATCTAATAACACCTTCTTCTATGTCTTCAATTCATAAGTTAACAGATGATGAAATGTGGTTTTTTTTAGAGGGTGGAAAAGCAGAACAGTTAGTAATTTTCCCCGATGGAAGAGAAGAACTTAGAATATTGGATAGTACGAATAGAGCTTCTCTTGTAAAGGGTAAATGCTATCAAGGGACAAAATTAGTTGATGGTGATTATGCACTGTTTTCGACAATTATGTCTCCTAAATATAATGATGATATGTATTCATCTGCTGATGAATTATTATTTACTCACCATCCAATTGCAAAGGAATTTTTAAATTGAAAAGAGTATTAATTACAGCTTCTTATTCGCCTTTAGGATATGCCATCGCTCGTGAATTCTATAGTAATGGTTATGAAGTTTATGGAACTTCAACTAAAGATAGGAGTGATGAGATAATTAAAACAATTAAGGTTGATATCACAGATGAAGAGGATATTAACAGAAGTTTATCACAAATTGATAAGCTAGATGTACTTGTGAATAATGCTGGAATCTTTACCATAGCAAACCCTGAGTGTCTAGATTCTTTCAATATCTCAAGTGTATTTGATGTTAATGTTAAAGGCTTAATGTTAGTTACCAAAAAACTATTACCACTATTAAAAGAAAGTAATGGTTCTATTGTAAATATCTCTTCAATGAATAGCCTTCATCCTGGCTTTGGAGGCACTAGCCACTATGATGCTTCAAAGGGAGCAGTGAGTGCTTTTACTCGTTCACTTGCCTCTGAAACTGGGTTAAGAGTTAATGCTATTGCTCCAGGATTAATTGCAAGAAACGATTTAATTGGGAGTGAGCTTGCAAAAAGATATGAAGGTCATAGCATTAAAGGAATGTTAAAAGTTCAGGAAATTGCCAAAACTGTATTCTTTTTAGCAACTTCAAGTGGAATTTATGGTCAAACATTGCTTCAAGATAATGGATATTGTCTTTACTAATCGAGAAAGAGGACATTATAATTTAGTGCATGAAGATTTTGTGTGTTGCTGACGAAACTGATCCCCTTGTATATTCTCCTTCATCGAAAAGACTATTTGGGGATTGTGATATTGTAATCAGTGCGGGTGATCTTCCTCTTAGGTACTATGATTTCATTATGACCATCATGGGAAAACAGCTTTTCTATGTATATGGTAACCATAATCTTGAACAGTTCAAAGAAAGTATGCTAAAAGTGTCTCCGGCATCACAAGTAATTGGTAATAGAGACCAAATGCAAATAATGCCTCACTTTGGTGGTGACTTAATCGATGGTAAGTGCATCTATGATAAAAAGAGAGATTTAATCATAATGGGCTTAGGTGGGTCGATGCTCTATAACTATGGAATGAGTCAATACTCTGAGAAACAGATGAAGTGGAGGATTAATAAACTTGTACCACGTCTTTTATATAATAAGCAAAGATATGGTAGGTATGTAGATATTCTAGTTACACATTCACCTGTTTTTGGTATGGGCGATGGTGTAGATTTGTGTCACCGTGGATTTGAATGTTTTAAGGCATTCATGGAAAAATATAGGCCTAAATATTTATTACATGGCCATGTGCATCTTTTTGATGAAAACGAGAATAGGTTTCATCAATACGAAGATACAACGATTATCAATGTATATAAGAGTTTTATCATTGATGATCCAACATTGGGGAAGACGAATGGATAGTGTTAATAACTCTCAAGCCTTTGATGACTTTTCAAGAGCAAAGAGACGTGCGCATTTCAACTCTTTTTTCAACACACTACAGTGGAAAAATAGTGATTTACTTTCACTATATGAAGTAACTAAAATAATTAAACCAAAGAAAGAAACATATCTTGGAATGCAGACTATTCCAGTTGATAAGATAATAGGATCAGAAGGACGCTATAGAGATTTCTCCTCTGCCTTTTTACCTAAAAAAGAGATGCTAAGAAGTAGGTGGGCTAGTATAGATGTAGCTAGAATGGAAGATGTAATCCTTCCTCCTATCTCAGTATATTCACTAGGTGGAAACTACTTTGTTAGAGATGGTAATCATAGAGTATCTGTTGCAAAAAGTATGGGCACAGAATATATCGATGCAGAAGTAGTTGAACTTGATAGTCAAATTCCTCTTGAACCAGGAATGACATTAAAACAAATTAAGAGTAGGGCTGTTGAATATGAGAGAAATATGTTTATCTCTCAATATAACCCAACATATCTTCCTATTGATGAGATAAAGTTTACTTCCCCAGGCTCTTATCCTGAGATGGTAAATCATATATTGGTTCATAAGTATTATATTAATCAAAATAGAAAAGATGAAATATCATTCGAAGAGGCTGCAAAAAGCTGGTATAAAAATGTCTATGAGCCAATTATCAAGGAAGTAAGAAAGGATAACCTTTTATCTAATTTCCCTGGTGAAAGTGAAGCTGATTTATATATGTGGCTAGTAAGACGTTGGGACGAAAAGAAGAGACAAAAGAAGGATGCAAGTATTGAAGAAACTGTATCTGAAGCAAAAAAAGAGACAGCCAAGGGCCGCCTCAAAAGATATATAAAGAAATTTTTAGACTTCTTTTCTAAAAACTAATTAACAATAGCGCAAAATGCTTTCAACATATTTATCGATAACATCCCCAAGTTTATCACTTGGCCTTATTTCGTTATCTCTTCCTTCTAAGTGAACTATTCCTGCAACAGGCTGATTAGATAACCTAACTTCTGTATGTACACCATAAGGAATGTGTAAAAGAGCCATATTTTGAGCCCAATAAAGCATAGAGTCTAGTGCATGGGAGCCTTCACAAATAGAGTGAGCACAACTGGTAAAACAACCAAATAAACGACCTTCTAATCTTCGTTCTTCACACATTTTGTAAGTTTTATCTAGAAAAGCCTTCATCTCGGCAGTCATACCACCAAATCGTGTAGGCGCTCCGAGGATAATCATATCAGCTTTTTCAAGTACCTCTTCGTTTGCAATTGAAAGCTCTAAAATATCTTCTAGATACTGGTTTACCGAGTCTTTCTTTGCTGCAAGGATATGAAGATCAGGATCTTCAACTCGATAGATTCTAGCATCTACCCCAGCTTCATTAAGCTTATCTTTTAAATATGAAGCGATAATAAAGATATTTCCGCTAACAGAGTGGATGATAATATTACATCTCATATTATTCCTCCTTTTCTTTAATTATATTCTACAAGAAAAAGGAATAAAATAATTATTTTAGCACCATGCATTGTATAAGCCATCTCGAGAGTCAACGTAGATTTTTCTCTCATATACTTCGCTTAATAACTCTCCTGTTAGAACTTCTTCTTTTTTCCCATCCTTATATATCTTTCCATCTTTCATTATTATTACTCTATCAACTTCAGGAATGATTTCAGCAAGTTCATGGGTAACAAGTAAAATAGTCTTTCCTTCCTTTGCATAAGAAGAAATAGCCTTTCTTAATTCACTTCGAGCAGGGAAATCAAGAGCATTTGCTGCCTCATCAAGAAGCAAAAGAGAAGGGTTTGTAATATTAGCTCTAGCAAGTAAGCACTTTGCCCTCTCTCCTGAAGAAAGTGTATTCATAGCCTTTGATTTAAGATGTAGTATTCCAACTCTATTAAGCTCGTTAATACATTTTTCTTCATCTTCTTTAGTTACTTTATGGTGAAAGTCTAAACCAATTGCAGAGTATAGCCCTGAAACTACTATTTCAAATACTGTATATGTAGTATTTGTATACCAGTTAAGAGTTTGGTTTACTATAGAAAATTTTTTCTTTAACTCTTCGATTCTCCACCTTTCTTCACCAAAGAGAGCAAGAGAGTAATCATCTGTTCTGAGTGGATAAACATTTCTTGCAATAACATTTATTAATGTGCTTTTGCCTGCTCCATTTGGTCCAATAATTGCAATTTTTTCACCTTCTTTAACAGTTAAAGAAACATCTTTAAGTATATATTCACCATCACGTCTAACGGAGGCATGTTTTAGTTCAATAATATTCATAGCAAAGTCCAAAAAAAAATATGGCAGAACAAATAATTCTGCCATGAGAAGTATTAATAATTATTTACTAATATAAGTGGAATCAAATTGATGCTTAATATTGTTTGTTAATACTAAGGTAAGAGCTACAACTAAGTCTGTCTGACCTTCTCTTAATGCATCAATTAAGTAGTGATACTCTCTTAGCTTCTTCTTTAAGTCATCCTCACTCTCTGTAAGACGTTCAAAGATAGAGTTGAGCTGTGGAGAAAGGTTGTTATAAATACTCTTAAATACAATGTTTGTATTTGAGTTAACAATAGTAAAGTGGAAGTTAAAGTCTAATTGAGAAAATTGCTTCTTAGCAGCAACTAAATCATTGCTGAGTACAATTTGTTCCATTTTACTAATAATTGAATCAAGGTATTTAACTGTTGTAGTCCTTTCTGGTCTTCGGCTGAGCTCTCTTGCAGCAGATACCTCAAGAGTAATGTGTACTTCAAGTAAGTCAGAGAGTAACTTTGTGTCCTGACTTGCCTGGCTAAACATAGTGAGAGAGAGTGATTCAACGAATCTATCAAGATTGTTGGATTTAACAATAGCTCGTTTACCTTGGCTAACCTCGATAAGACCTTTTGCTTCAAGAGCTTTAAAAGCTTCTCTTAATGATCTTGAAGAAGCATTGAATTGTTCTGCAAGCTCCTTTTGTGAAGGCAATAACTCACCTTGCTTATATTCATTGGCTAGAATTGCTTTTTCGAGTGCATTGGCAATGTTATTTGATTTTGATCCGTTTTGGACTCCTCCTGTATACATCTATGCTATTGTACTCCTTAAATTTAAGTTAAAATTAATTATATATCCAAAATACTAATTTAATAGTACTTAAAAATTAGTAAATATACAACTTTATACATAGTTACACTTTTTAAAAAAAATATTAAAATTTTGCTTCCAATAAGTGAAAAACCATGTGATAATGACTGTTGAGGAATTTAGAAGAGTATGATTTATTAGCAGCTCTTCATTTGTATCCCGTTAGTTCGGGATCAAGGAGGTTGCCACTAGAGACTGAGTATCTAGTGGTTTTTTTATACCCAATTAAATTGAATAATATGGTAATATAAAGAAAATTAAGAATAAGGATGTAAACATGAGAATTGGACTTGTAATGGAAAATAGTCAGGGAGATAAAAACCCTCTAGTTTATGAATGTTTAAAAGAAGTAGCTACTAAGTATGGCCATGAAGTTGTTAACTATGGTATGTACTCTTCAAAGGATGAATGCCAAATTACATATGTAAAAGCAGGTTTACTTTCATCTGTACTTTTAAATTCTAAGGCTGTTGATTTTATTGTAACAGGATGTGGAACAGGTGAGGGTGCAATGCTAGCACTCAATTCATTCCCTGCAACACTATGTGGTCACGTTGTTGATCCTGAGGATGCTTATCTATTTATGCAGATCAATGATGGAAATGCAATTGCAATTCCATATGCAAAAGGTATGGGATGGGGTGCTGAATTAAGACTTAAGAATATCTTTGACCAGCTTTTTGTTGCACCAGGTGGTGGTGGCTATCCAAAAGATAGAGTTGTACCAGAACAGAGAAATAAGAAAATTCTTGATAGTGTTAAAACTGTTACACACACCGATATTAAATATATAGTAAAGAACCTTGATCAAGATTTTGTAAAGGAAACTTTCTCAGGAGAGCACTTCAAAGAGTACTTTACAAGAGATGCAGAAGAAGGCGAGCTAAAGGATTTAGTTCTTTCTCTTTGTTAATAGTTTTTAGCTGCTTGAGAAATTCAGGCAGCTTTTTCTTTTTATATCTTGCCGTTTAAAATAGTTGTTGTTATCTTATCTCGAAGTATCAACAAATGCTTGAGGTGAGAAAATGTCAAAAAAACAGTTTAAAACTGAAGTGAGCGATTTGCTTAATTTAATTATTCACTCACTTTACTCTAACAAAGAAATCTTTTTAAGAGAGCTTATCAGTAATGCATCTGATGCAATTGATAAGTTAAAATACCTTTCATTAGTAGATGGTAATCTAAAGGGCTATAGCTTTGATCCATGTATCAATATCACATTCGATAGCAATGCTAAAACACTTACAATAAGTGATAATGGTATTGGTATGGATGAGAAGGACCTTAATGATAACCTTGGTACTATTGCATCATCTGGTACAAAGAAATTCCTTGCATCATTAACAGATGAAGCTAAAAAGGATTCAAATCTTATTGGTCAGTTTGGTGTAGGTTTCTATTCTGCATTTATGGTTGCTTCTTCTGTCGAAGTAATTAGTAAAAAAGCTGGTACAGACCAAGCTTTCAGATGGAGTAGTGAGGGAAAAAGCTCTTACTCAATTGATCCAGCTGAAAGAGCAGAGCAGGGTTCTACAATTATCTTGCATTTAAATGAAGAAGGTGAAGAGTATGCTAGCCGTTATCGCTTGGATAGCTTAATTAAGAAGTATTCTGACCACGTTGCATATCCTATTTATCTTGAATATGACCAAGAGAGCTACACAGATGAAAAGGATAGCGAAGGTAACCCTATAAAGAAGAGTGAACATAAAAGAGAACAGATTAATAGTGCATCTGCTCTTTGGACAAGAAGTAAGTCTTCTATTAAGGATGAGGAATATAAAGAGTTCTATAAGAATAATTACTTTGATCAAGAGGATCCTCTTTTCTATCTTCACACTCATGCTGAAGGTGCAACAGAGTATACAACACTCTTCTTTATCCCAGCTAAAGCTCCTTTTGATATGAACTATGCTGATTACAGGAGTGGTGTAAAGCTTTATGTAAAGCGTGTTTATATTACTGATGATGATAAAGAGCTACTTCCTACTTATCTTAGATTTGTTCGTGGTGTTATCGATTCTGAAGATCTTCCATTAAACGTTTCTCGTGAGATCTTACAGGAAAATAGAATCATGAGCACAATCAGAAATGGTTCTGTTAAGAAGCTTCTTGGTGAATTTAAGAAGATTAGCGAAAATAATCCAGAGCTCTATGATAAGTTTATTAAAGAGTACAACAGACCTCTAAAAGAAGGCCTTTACTCAGACTATGCAAATAGAGATACCTTACTTGAACTTGTAAGATATAAGTCTGATTCAGTTGAAGGCTTTACTTCATTAAAAGCTTATAAAGAGAGAATGAAGGAAGGTCAGAAAGCTATTTACTACATCACAGGTGGTAAAGAGAATATCTTAAGAAATTCACCACTTCTTTCTGCCTATAAGAAGAAGGGCTATGAAGTATTAATCATGGATGATGATATCGATGAAATCGTTATCTCAATGGTTGGTGAATATCAGGAGCTTCCTTTAAAGGCTATTAATAAGTCTGGTGCACTTGATGATATCAAGGAAGAAAAGAGTGAAGATGTTAAAAAGAGTGAAGAAGGTATCGTAAAGCGCTTTAAGGATCTCCTCGGTGATAGCGTAAAGGATGTTATTGCATCTAATCGTCTAACTGATACTCCAGCTGTTATCGTTATGGATGAAAATGATCCATCATGGCAGATGCAGAAGCTTATGAAGCAGATGGGTAATATGGATGATATGCCTGAAGTTAAGCCAATTTTTGAGATTAATACAAATAGTGATCTCGTTAAAAAGGCTGAGTCATTAAGTGATGAAGATGCAAAGATGCTTGCTAATGTACTTCTTGATGGTGCATATCTTGCTGAAGGTATTATGCCAAAAGATCCTGCTGCTTACACAAAGAATGTTGCAGCTTTATTAGCAAAGTAATAGTATTGCAAAATTAAATAACAGAGAGGAG
>JAQYFM010000065.1 GCA_028723145.1 Spirochaetales bacterium
CTGTCTCTTTTAATTTATCAGCAAAACGGTATGCAGCAGGACCAAGATCTCCAATTCCAAACTCAGAATCAAGGCTTGTAATGTGCATCAATATACCTGATGATCTTACACCGTCTATATTCATTTATTAATCTCCTTGAGAGTGTTTCCAATTCTAAACTCAAATGGAAAATTCTGATGGCTTTCTACCTCTTCTCCATCAAGCACTTTAAATAATAGCTCTGCACTCATGATACCTTTTTTCTCAGCATCCTGAACAACAGTTGTTAAACACAGTCCAGATGAGTAAGTGCTAAATATACCATCAAAACCAACAATAGAAATGTCAGAAGGAATGTTCATTCCTTTAGCTCTTGCACTATCCATTACGCCTAGTGCAACGACATCAGACATACAAACAATACAAGTATAATCTCCAGATGAGAAAAACTCATTTGCAACCCTAGCACCATCTTGAAAGGTTGCAGGACAAGAGACCATAGTAAGGTCTGAAAGACTCATCGAATACTCACTTAATGCCTTCTCATACCCTGCCTGACGTCTTCTAACTATTGTTTTAGTCTCTTGAGGTGTGAGCTGTGCATAAGCATCAAATGGAAGTGAAATAATAGCAATCTTTCTATGCCCTCTCTCTAATACTGCTTTCATTGCTTCATAAGCAGCACTTAAATCATCAATTGAAAGGTTTATAGGACCATCTTCATCAGCACCATCAATTAAGACTAAAGGAAGCTTCCTTCTTCTTAATGACTCTCTAATTTGAGGATCAAACCATAAGCCCATTGAAATAAGGCCATCAACAGTGGCGTTATTAATTGCCTCTGAAATTGAAGAATGAACAGGTGGAATAATAGTTAAGGTATTATCATTTTGCTCTGCAACAATACCAATTCCACGTAGTACCGATTGAGTATAAGGGTTAGAAAGTGAATCTGCTAAACTTTGTGGAAGCAAAAAGCCAATAGATTTATGGCGTCCTAGAGAAAAATTTCTAGCCATAGGATCTGGAGTGTAATCGAGTGATTTAGCAACTGAAAGAATTTTTTCTCTAGCTTCCACACTAATTCTTGAAGGAGAGTTGAAAGCAAAAGATACGGTAGTTTTTGAGTATCCAGTTGCTCTTGCGATATCACTTATCGTTGTCTTTTTCTTCTCTTTCATACTTCTCCTCCGAATTTTTTAGAATATTAACCTTTTACTGCACCTGCAGCTACACCCTTAATGATGTATTTTTGACAAGTTAAGTAGAAGATAATTACTGGGATAATACCCATTAAAATCATAGCCATAGTAGCACCAAGATCTACTGCACCATAGCTACCTTTGAGGTACTGGATATGAATAGGAATTGTCATAAATCTATTTCTATCGAGTACTAAGTATGGTAAGAGGTAGTCGTTCCATACCCACATAATCTCAAGGATTGCAACACTGATTAATGTTGGCTTTAATACTGGAAGAACAATCTGGAAGAATGTTCTAACAGGACCACAGCCATCGATTGTAGCAGCTTCTTCCATCTCAAGTGGAACAGCCTTTACAAAGCCTGAGAGCATGAAAATTGCAAGACCTGCACCAAAACCTAAGTAGATAACAGGAATTGTATATGGTGTATTAAGCTTGAGCACATCTGCTGTCTTTGAAAGTGTAAACATTACCATCTGGAATGGAACAATCATTGAGAATACACAAAGCATATATACTAAGCGACAGAATTGTGTATCAACTCTAGAGATGTACCAAGCTGACATTGATGTACAAAGTAAAATCAGTGCAGTTGAAACAATTGTAATGTAGAAGGAGTAGAATACACTCTTAAAGAATGGGTAGTTACCAAAGGTCATACCTTTAATGAAGTTTGAAAAACCTGCAAACTGTTCTCCTGCAGGGATTGAGAATGTATCAGTCTTTACAAACTCATTAATTTTGAAAGAGTTAAGTACTACGATAAATACAGGATATACCCAGATTAATGAAAGAATTATAAAAAGGACTGTAAGGAAAGTATTGATAGATCTATCTCTTTTAAGATTAGCCATTACTGCTGTACCTCCTTTTCTCTAGTAAATTTCAACTGCAGTAAGCTGAGCGCTGCAACTAACAGGAAGAAGATGACGGCCTTAGCCTGTGCAGCACCTCTTGCTGTTGGGTTGATGTTATAGAATGTATTATAGATGTTAAGGGCAAGCATTTCTGTTGTCTTAACAACGCTTCCATCTGCATGCTGGATAAATGGTTGACCACCTGTTAATGCTAAGTTCTGGTCGAATAGCTTGAAGCCATTAGAAAGTGTCAAGAATGTACAAATTGTAATAGATGGCATTACATTTGGAATTGTAATTTTAAAGAGTGTTTGCCATGAGTTAGCACCATCGATAGATGCTGCTTCCATCATATCCTCTGGAATTGATTGTAATCCTGCGACATAGATAATCATCATGTAACCAATTTGCTGCCAGCACATAACGATAATAAGGCCCCAGAATCCATATTTAGTTTCCATTAAGATTGATGTATTTAATCTTGATAAGAAACCATCAAAAATCATTGACCAAATATAACCAAGTACGATACCGCCGATTAAGTTTGGCATAAAGAATACGGTTCTAAAGATATTGCTTCCCTTAATTCCTTTTGTAAGAATTAATGCAACAGCAAATGCAAAAAGGTTAATAAAAATAACCGATACAATTGTAAAGAGAGCTGTATACCAGAAAGCATGAATAAATGTTGGGTCTTGAATAGCTTTTAAGTAGTTTCCAAAACCGATAAACTGTGCATCACTTGTAATACGGAATTTACAAAATGATAAGTAAATACCCTGTAAGAATGGCCATACGAAGCCAATACAGAAACAAATAATTGTAGGCCACATAAATAAAAATGACATACGTTTAATAGGTTTCTTAATGAGGGATGATCTTAAACCACCAGATGGCTTTTTATTCTTCATAGTTTCCCCTTGTGTTAATTTTCGAAAAAAATAGGGCAGGTTATAGAAGCCCGCCCTATTTACTTACATAAGCTTAGTGCTCCTGTGCGTAGAGTCTTTCCCAACCCTTAACAAATGCTGTTTCAACTGTCTTCCAGTTAGCATCTGTCTGAGCTGCGTCATACTGGTTCATTGCAGAAACGAGACCTGCTCTGAATTCGTCAACTGCTGGAGTATAGTTGAATGCCCAAGTCATTACATACTTACCCTGCTTGTTGTATTCGTTAGCCTGATCGAGGAATACGTTATTTGATGGAGCTGCTTTCTTATATGGGATAGCACCAAATGTCTGAGCGAGGAGCTTTGTACCTGTCTCTGAAGTTACCATCCAGTACATGAAATCCATTGTAGCGTCGATATCAGCCTGAGAAGCCTTAGCGTTGATAGCCCAACAACCTTCAGTACCACAGTTTAAACCTGCGTTTTCTTCACCTGGAACACCTGCATAGAAAGGAATCATAGCAAGCTTAGCTGGATCCATACCATACTTACCTGTTAAAGCATCGTACTCCCAGTTACCATTCTGATAGAATACTGCCTGGCCCTTACCGAACTCAGCTTCTGCATCGTAACCACCTGTTGCGAGTGTGTTAGGATTGAAAGCACTGTTGTTGATGTAGAGATCCCAGAGGTTCTTGAAGTTAGGAACATACTTACCTGTGATAGTAGCTGGCTGAGGACCTGCTGTCCAACCGTTGTCTCTAGCTTCATAGAATAATGCTACGTTAGCAAGGTGACCTGTGAATCTCCATGATGAAGAACCGTCCATACCTGATGATGTGAATGCATCAAAACCAAGAGTCTTGCTTCTAGCGTGGATGTCTTCAGCAATTGCCTTTAATGAAGCGAAATCCTTGATATCAGAAAGCTTGTAACCAGCCTTCTCGAGGAGTTCTACGTTAGTAATGATACCGAAACATTCATATGTATAACCAATTGAGCAAAGCTTACCGTTTTCATCGTAGAGGTTATAAGCATCTGTTGAAAGTTCGTTAGCAATCTTTGTGCCTTTTAAGTCTAAGCAGTAGTCACCCCAAGAAGCAACTGCACCTGCATTACCTACTACAAAGAGTGTAGGAGGATTTGACTTATCCATTTCAGCCATTAATGTTTGGTTGTATGTACCAGCTGCAGCTGTAACAACCTTTACGTCTACACCAGTTTCTGCCTTATATGCCTTAGCAACTTCCTGAAGAACGCTATCTGATTCTGGCTTGAAGTTTAACCAGTATACAGAACCTTGTTTAGCTGGAGCTTCATTAGCACCCTGTGCAAAAACAGAAGAAAGTGCAATTAAAGCAACGAGCATGATAGTTAATGCTTTTTTCATTTCTTACTCCTTTTTGAATGTAATTGAAATCTTATTTATAAACTCATAGTAAACCGGTTTTGTAAACCGGTCAACTAAAATTTTTTAAAATTTATTTTAGGGTAAAAACATCACCAAAACAAACAAGTTTAGAAATATTTAATTTAATTAATTATAAGAATATAATCGATATTTTAACGGAATAATCCAAGGAATGAATATCAGATTAGTACAATAAAAGGTAGAAGCTTTTTACTCCTACCTTCATTTTTTTATTTTCCAAGTGCGTTTACTTCTTCCTGTTTACAGGAAATAAATAACATCTTTATTAAGGATATAATCATTAGAATTACAAGTATTGATATTAAAGTACCCAGTGCAACAACTATATACCTTACACCATCATTTCCTTTAGCACCAGAAGCATATGCCATTAACAAAAAGGAAAGTAAACCAATTGCAATTCCCCAAAGTATTTTCAACTTTGCAGGAGCTTCATCTCCTATTTTCTTATCTTTCATACATAATGCAGAAAGAACAGTAATACCATTATCAGCAGAAGTTGAAAATGAAATTAACATAATAAATAAGTTTATAGGTATTAAAATCTTGTATAGTGGAAGGTTTTGCATAAAAGTCCAGATTCCAGCGTATGTTCCATCTTTTGCGATTGCACCTGCAATATCTGCAACACCTGATAACTGCCAATTCATTGCACATCCTCCAAAAACAGAAAACCATACAAAAGCAAATACACTTGGCAGTATCCAGTTAACAATAAGGAATTCTCTAACTGTTCTTCCATAAGAGATTTGAGCAAGAAAAACACTTGTTACAGGTGCATATGCAATCCAGAAAGCCCAAGTATAAATTGTCCACCATTTTAGTAATCTCTCACCTCCTATACTTCCTGTATCAAAGAGCCAAAAAGAAATATTCTTCATCCAATAGCCTACTGATGAAGTTGCTGTATTTAAAATATAAGCAGCGGCTCCACCAAAGATAAATACAAAAGAAAGTAATAAGATATAAAATTTGAAGTTCAAACTAGCAAAGAATCTAATTCCTTTATCTACTCCGCTTAATGAAGAACATAGATATAATATTGTCGATAGAACCATTATAATGAACATTAATGTTACACTCTTAGGAATACCATAAATATTTTGCAAGCAAATAGTAACAAGGCCTAAAAATGTTCCTAATGTTCCAACAGATCCAAGTGCTAAGGCTAGTACAGAAAGACAATCTACAATAGATGAAATTACCTTATTATGTACTTTATTTCCTAAAACAGGTTCAAGCGTATTTGAAACTGCCAGTGTTTTCTTTCTATTAAAACATGTATAAGCAATACATACACCACATACACCAAATACTGCATATGGAACAAATGTCCATTCATGGAATGTTCTTGCAAGTCCAAACATTACAGCTTCAGGAGAACCAGGTTGAATACCATAACCTTCTAGCTCTCCCCAAACACTTTCCATAAAGATAACAGGTTGTGAAATGCCAGAAGATACTATTGTTGCTCCTAGACCTCCGGTTAAAGTCATTGCAAACCACTGCCAGAAAGGGTATTTAGCTTTTGCGTTTGGTCCTCCAAATCTAATATTTCCCTTTTTTGAGAATGTCATAATAATACAGAGTACTAATACAACAAAAAATATTAATTGAAACATCCAACTTAAATTTGTATATGACCAATCAAAAGCAGCTTTGAAGTTATCAATTAGGAATTGGTTATTAATTAATCCAATAATACCTGCACCTAAAACAAAAATAAATGTAGGAATGAATACAGATTTTTTAATTTGACTTTTCACTATTTAACATCCTTATAAAAATCATGAACGTAAGAAATTAACTCTTCATTATCTCTTCTACTAGGGTGAGACTCTCTCCAGCTTTTAATTGAACTAGAGAGTTTAATAGCTGCTTGCTCTTCTTTTTCACTAAAAGAACTATCTTTGCTCCATACGAGTTTTCCATCAACAACTGTAGCCAAAACATAATCTCTTGTTGCTTTCTGAACTAACAAACGTAATGGGTCAACATAACTATCAGCATATGGTTTATAAAGTTTTGCTGAATCTATTAAAACTAAATCAGCTTTAGCCCCTTCTTTTATCACACCCTCAGATAAGCGTGCATTGTCAATACTTGCGCCACCTACAGTTGCCATCTCTAATACCTTCATGTAGTCTACTTCACCATCTACACCTGATTTAGAGTTATTAAGCCATGCTGTACGAATTTCTCTGAGATAATCTTGGTCATCATCATATGCGCAACCATCAAGGCCAATACCACAAGAAACACCTAGTTTATGAGCAGTATGTATATCAAATGAACCACTTCTCAATCTAAGATTCGATGAAGGATTATTAACTAATTTAGCCCCACTTTGACGAACTAGATTAAAATCCTCTTCATCTAAGTAAACACTATGAGCAAATGATACCCATGGTCCTAAGAAACCAATATCATTATAATGTTTAATGAAATTCTTATTCCAAGTACGCATTGCATACTCTCTTTGGTATTTTGTTTCCAATAAGTGTAAATGGATATACATATTATGCGATAAGGCATAATCCTTCATTGCTAATAAAGCTTCATCACTGCACCACTGACCACCATTTGGATGTAGTTGAATTTCTGTCCATCCTGAAGCAATTTCATCTTTCAAACAATAAGAAATGTCTTCTACTAACTTAAAATATTCCTCTATAGACATAATCTTATCTTTAATACCAGCTCTAAAAGGATCACCAATTTCTTTAGGTAAACTATCTAAGAATTGTTCACGGTTATAATAGATTCTTTTATTCTGATCCAAATATAAAGGACATAAAATACTTCTTACTCCAGCATCCATATAGCCATGAGCAGTATCAACCATTTCTTGTTTAATATTTGCAAAGCTATTTGGATTATGACTATGAAGAACAGTTCCAACTCCTGTAGAAACTAAACGTAATCCATCGTAATAACATGCTTCATAGTGAGGAATACATGGTAATTTATTCAAATCTTGAAGCCACATTTCTAAAGCTCTATCATATGCATCAAAAGCAACAGGAGAAACTCCTCTACCATGATCATGCGCATCAGTAAAAGCTGGAAGCAATAATACTTCCTCACCACCTAAAACAGGTAAATCTTTGTACTTACTAATAATCTCACTGGAAGGTCCAATTTCAGCAATTTTCCCTTTTGAAATATATACAGCAACATCTTTCACGACATTCTTAGAAAGGCCATCCCAATAAAACCCTGAATTAATAATATAATTTTGCATTTTCACCTCACAAAAAATAGACGACCCCTAGGAGTTACTAAGGATCGCCTTTGATCTTTTATTTTGCTGTATTTTCAGCAGGTTTCTTATAGTTAAAATATAGACAAGCTTCAGTACCACCATCAACTACAATAGGCTGACCTGTAATAGCACGTGCCTCATCACTTGCAAGCCACATAGCAGTTAAAGCAATATCTTCACCCTTGATCTTATATAACGATGGTTGATATTTATCAAGGAATCTCTCACGAGCTTCGCCTTCAAATCCTTTATTTAGAGGAGTATCAACAAAACCAGGACAAATGGCGTTACATCGGATATTGCTTCTAGCAAAATCAACAGCAATAGATCTTGTTAAACTTAATGCAGCTGCTTTTGCTGCAGAATATCCAATTTTGTTTGGGGTTGGGCGTAAACCATATGTACCAACAGTATTTAAAATAACACCTCCTCCTTGTTTTTCCATGTAAGGAATAACAATTTGACAAGCAATAAATACTGCTTCCATATCAATTTTCATTACTCTTCTAAACTCTTCTAAAGAAGTAGTAACAGCTGTACCAACAGGACTAATACCAGCATTATTATATAACACATCAATAGAACCAAATGTCGCTACAATATCTTTAAAGATTTCTGCCATTTTAACTTCATTTGTGATATCAGCTACATAAGCTTTTGCAACACCACCCTTAGCATTAATCTCATTTACAGTTTCTTCTGCGCCCTTTGCATTAACATCAATAACACAGACCTTTGCACCTTCATTAGCAAACATTACACATGTTGTTTTGCCCATTCCTGAGCCGCCACCTGTGATGGCTACTACTTTATTTGTAAAACGTGCCATAAGTTACTCCTTTTAATCACATTACAGGGAAAAGTGTCATAGCAATTCCAACACCAAATACAAATCTAAATGCTGCTGAAATCATACCAACCTTGAAAATTGTCTTTTGTGAATAACCACCAGTCTGCATTGCCATTGGGATAACAGGATTAGGAAGTGGTGTAATGAGAGAAGACATTGATGCAAGTGAACAAAGAATTACACATCCTCTTGGATCCATTCCCATACTGCTTAATGAAAGAACAATAATTGGGATTAATACAGTTGTTACTGCTTTATTGTACAAAAGAGATGTCATGATGAAAGATGCTAAGAAAATAACAGCACCAATAACATAACTATTTGTAACATTACCAAGAATTAGTTTAATGAATTCACCAAGATATTCTGCTGCACCAGTTGTACTTAATGCAGATCCAAGTACTGTTACACCTGCATATAAAAGTACCATTGGCATATTCATAGCTGTTATTGATTCTTTCTCTGTTAAAACACCTGAGATAACAATTACTACAGCACCAGCAAGAGTAACAGCCCATGATGGTAAACCACACATAAGACCAATTACAACAGCAATGAAAACCCCATATCCTAAGAATTCTCTTACAGGAGAAAGTGGTTCTAACTTCTGAAGTTGTCCAGCTTCTTCGAGAGTTGTAACTGGGAACTCAGGCTTGTCTGGTAAAAATCTTGGAATAATAAAAATAGCAACTAAGAATGTGATAATACCTGTTGGGAGGAATACAAGTGTTTCAGACCACATACTTAGTGCATTCTGGGTCCATCCATATGATTCAAGATAACCATTTTGAGTTACGAACCAAGCAGCATAAGGACCAATTGGCTCAATAATAAATGAACAGGAAACAGTTACAATAGCAATTGGATAAAGCATTTTTGTAGGACTAATGTTCATCTTCTTACACATATTTTGAACAAGTGGACATACCATAGCAAATAATGCTGCTAAAGATGGAACAAACTGTCCAAGAATCATTGTAACTAATGCATATGACGCAAGAATCTTTGTAAATGAACCGTCATTTACTTTGTAAAGAAGGTTTGAAAGATGGTTTACCATCTGTGTTCTTGCCAAACCTGCAGCAACGATGAACATAGAAGCCATTGTAACAACGTTGTTATTACCAAATCCTGCAAAAACAGTATTTTTATCGACACAACCTGTTACAAATAAAGCAACAATAACACCCATACAAGTATAAGCCATTGGAATCTTCTTGATGAAAAATAAGATAATCATTGCAAGGAAGATTAATAGACAAATCGCCATTGTACTCATTTTCTCATATCTCCTACATTTTTTATTATTTTGGGCTCATAATATAGAAACCAAGAGTTCTATGTAAAATACTATTTTTGACTGATAATTATTCCTTTTTTACATATCAAGTTAAGAATCAAAAAAATTGGATTTTAAATATTTTTTTGTTTTAAAAGGATTTACATTATAGATAAAAGTATATTATTATCTATAAAAAATTATCGTATTAAAACAAAAATTTTTTAGGAGAGAAAATGAATATTGACTATGATTACTATAGAAGATTTTATTATGTAGCCAAATATCGCAATTTATCTTTAGTTGCAAAGCTCCTAAATACAAACCAACCTAACCTTTCAAAACTAATGAATAAATTAGAAGAACAGATGGGTTGTAAATTAATGATTAGAACAAACAAAGGTATTAAACTTACAGAAGAAGGTGAAAGGTTATACAATCATGTAGCTATTGCATACAATGAATTAAGAGCTGCAGAAGCAGAACTTTCTTCGGAAAATGATATGTCATCAGGAATGGTTTGTATTGGTTCAACCTATACGGCTTTAGACTATGTACTTTCAAATGTAATAAAAAAATTTAATACATCATATCCTAATATCAAAATATCTATTTCTGATAACACGAGTGAAAAAACAGTCGATATTTTAAAACAAGGTTTGATAGATTTTGCTATTGTAGATTCACCAATAAAAGAAAATACTCGATTTAGACAAACTTTAGTTAAACAATATAAAGAAATACTTGTTACCTCTAATACAGGAAAATTCGCTGAATTAAAATCGATAAAAATAAAGAAACTCTTTTCTTTACCAATCATTGGTTTTTCTGACTATTTTGGTAACGCTGATTATCATCGACAATTTTTTAGTGAAAAAGGATTAGAATGGGAACCAGTTATTGGTGTTTCAAGTTATCCACAAATAATTTCAATTTTGTTAAAAAATACAGGTGTTGCCTTTCTACCAATTGAAATAGCAGAGCCATACATAAAGCAAGGCTTACTAAATGAAATTAAAATAGATAAATTTGATTTACCAAAAAGAGAAATCATATTAATTGAAGATATTGAACAACATAGTAGTATTGCAGCAAGAAAGTTTATTACAATGCTAAAAGGATAAAATTATAGGGTAAATAACTCGGGCTTATCTGATAATCAGGAGGCATTTGGAACATCAGGAGGAAGAGGTAGAAGAGAAATAATCATTAATAATTTACTTAATGCTCTTTCAACCTGATCTTGCATCGTATCTGTTTCAGCACTATTTCCTTCCAAGCCTTCAAGATGAAGTCCAAAGAGATCCATAATAGGTGGATTTTCTGGCATTTCATCCTCTGTTAATAACTCTGGCATTAAGGATAAATCCTTTAATTTTGAACATCTTCTAAATTCAAGGCCTCTTTTTGTACGAGTTACAGAAGCACCAAAAAGACGACAAAGAAGAGGTCTAACTTTGTAAATAGAACACTTCCCCCCTTCCCTAGTCATATCAGCAAAAGGACAACCTACATTTCCTTTTGTGAATTTCATTAATGCACTAACATCTCTATCTTGAACAAAGTATGTATAAGCCGCAATTATTAAGGCTTCAGATGATGTAACTGGTGGGGTAAACCCTTTACAGCACTCACCACAGTCATGAGGACAAGAGATATGTGCTTTAGTAGTAAAGTCATCAAAAGCATGTTCAATGGAATCATAATAGGAAGCGATTGCTTCAAGTTGATTACCTAGACTTGTATCCTCTAATCTTGTGATAAGTTCATCTAATTCTTTCATGAAAAAAATTTTATACTACAAGAAAAAAATCTTAATCAAGTAGTTTAAAAAAAAAATTTTAATTTTTTAATTGTTGCTATCATAACAAGATAAGGTTACTACTTTAAGATTTTTTTATAATATAAAAATTTACTTAAAAACGAAAGAACCACCTATAAAACATAGGTGGCTATCAAAGTTATTTATTTAATTAATCGTTATATCCGTTTGGGTTCATACTCTGCCATTTCCATGAAGAAGCACACATTTCCTCAATACCACGTTCAGCAACCCAACCAAGTTCTTCTTTTGCCTTTGTGGCATCGCAGTAACATGTAGCAATATCACCTGGACGACGAGGTTTAATTTGATATTTTAAGCTCTTTCCACAAGCCTTTTCATAAGCATGTAATACATCTAATACAGAATAACCATGACCTGTACCTAAGTTATAAATGCTAACACCAGTATTTGACTCAAAACGCTTTAAAGCCTTTACGTGTCCTACAGCAAGATCTACAACATGAATATAGTCTCTAACGCCTGTACCATCGTGTGTTGGATAGTCATCACCAAATACCCCAAGAGCTTCAAGCTTACCAATTGCAACTTGAGCAATATAAGGAACCAAGTTATTTGGGATACCCTTTGGATCTTCACCAATTAAACCACTTGCATGAGCACCAATTGGGTTAAAGTATCTAAGAAGGACTACATTCCACTCAGGATCTGCAGTATGTAAATCTGTTAATACCTGCTCAAGCATACTCTTTGTCTGACCATACGGGTTAGTAATCTTACCCTTTGGGCAATCCTCTGTAATTGGAACAAAAGCAGGGTCTCCATATACTGTTGCTGAAGAAGAGAAGATAATGTTCTTTACACCAAACTCTCTCATAACAAAACAAAGATTTAAAGTACCAGTAATATTATTATGGTAGTACTCTAATGGCTTATGAACTGACTCACCTACAGCCTTTAAGCCAGCAAAGTTAATTACGCTTTCAATTTTCTCCTTTTTGAAAACTTCTTCAAGTGCACATTTATCAAGTAAATCAACTTCGTAAAACTTAACACTTTTACCTGTAATTTGCTCAACACGCTCTAATGCCTTAGCACTTGAATTAACAAGGTTATCAACAACGACAACATCATATCCGGCATTAAGCAATTCAACACAAGTGTGTGAACCGATATATCCTGCTCCACCTGCAACTAAAATGGCCATAAAAATTTCTCCTTACCTTAAGGCTACCACAAAAGAATTATAAATAATAGTTACTTTTTTATCTTATATCTTACACGTTTTGAGAAATCAACTTCTTTATATGGGATTTTTCCATTTTCATCAAAGCACTTATTTTGGCAAATTCTACATTGGTGCTTATTACAGTAACGAACAATACCATTTTTCTTTTCACTCTTTTTGTAAAGCGCAATTCCCTGAGGACAGAATACCTTATTAATAGACATACATCTTATAAAGGAATCTGTGAGCTTAGATAGTTCTGAAAAACATTCAGGGTCTAAAGAGTCGATATCAACTAAAGATAAAAATGATTTTGCATCGTTTGATTTTACATATATAGTAATATCTTCTGTACTATCAAATGTATAATCTAAAAAGTTATCTTCATTAAAGATAATTGCGTTATTACTTATACTATCAATATTCTCAAACTCGCTGATAAATACAGGTTTTATCACTAATTTCCCCCTCCACTACATACTTATTTATAAACAAGGATGTAAAAAAAAGGAAGGGAAAATTATCTTAAAACAAGAAAAATGGACCTTTAAAATCCATTTTTCTCACTTAATTTAGAAATATAAATTAAAAGCTCTCTTTACAGCCTCATCCCAAAAGGCCCAATCATGAATACCACTCCAGTGTTCATATTTGTAATCAAGGTCTTTTTCTTCAAGTGCCGCATTAAGCTTCTCACTATGAGAGAAAATAAAATCCTCTTCCCCACAAGCTAAGTAAATAAAAGGAGCATTCTTTACCTTCTTTACTAAGCTAAAGATACTATCTTTACTTTGAAGCTTTTCTCCAAAGATAGCCTTCATCTCCTTTTTATTCATCTTCACATTATCAATCATCAATGATTCGATATCACAAGCAGGAGAGAAAGCTGCACAACCTGCAAACTTCTTTGGATAAGTTAAAGCACACTTTAGTGCACCATAACCACCCATAGAAAGGCCCATTACATAGCTTTTATTAGCAGCTGTTGGTGTATTAAAGAAATGGTGACAAATTTCTCTTAACTCAACTGAAACAAATTTAAAGTAATCTAAACCTAAAGACATATCGGTGTAAAAGCTTCTTTGAACCTCTGGCATTACAACAGTAACACCATGTTCAATTGCATAACGCTCTACATTTGACCATCTAGACCATGCCGTTGAGTTATCTGAAAGGCCATGTAAAAGGTATACAACAGGAGCCTCACTAACCTTTTTCTCATCTGGCAAGAAAACAATCATTGAAGTTCTCATATCAAGAACTAACGACTTAAAATCACATCTAATATATGCCATATATTACCTCCTACTTAGAATAATCCTGAAATAACACCACTATCTGTAATATCCATATTATTAGCAGCAGGTACCTTAGCAAGGCCAGGCATAGTCATGATATCACCTGCATATGCAACAATAAAGCCAGCCCCTGCTGATACCCTAACATCTCTAATATGGATGGTAAAATCACTTGGAGCACCTAGCTTCTTCTGGTCATCAGAGAGTGAATACTGAGTTTTTGCAATACAAACAGGGTAAGCGGCATAACCTTCTTTTTCAGCTTTCTTAAGCTTAGTAATAACACCTGGAGCAAATTCAACACCATTTGCACCATAGATTCTCTTAGCAACAGCTTCAATCTTAGCTTTAAGAGGAACATCATCACTATAGGTAAAATGTAATTCACCCTTTGTGTTATCAAGGATATCGATTAGGCTATCAGCAAGCTCAAGACCACCGTTACCACCATTTGACCAAACATCAGCAAATGATGCCTTAACTCCCTTTGTTGCACAATACTCATTAATTAAAGCTGTCTCAGCTTCACTATCACTAACAAAGTGGTTAATTGCTACAGTTACTGGAACATTCCAAACACTCTTAATGTTATCAATATGCTTTCCAAGGTTAGAAAGACCATTTGAAAGGGCTTCAAGGTTTTCAAGTCCTAAATTCTCTTTTTCTACTCCACCATGGAATTTAAGAGCTCTAACAGATGCAACTAAGACAATTGCATCAGGAGCTAATCCTGTGAGTCTACACTTAATATCAATAAACTTTTCTGCACCTAAATCAGCGCCAAAACCTGCTTCAGTAACAACAATATCAGAAAGCTTTAATGCAGTCTTTGTTGCAATTACACTATTACAACCATGTGCAATATTTGCAAATGGTCCAAGGTGAACGAATGCAGGAGTTCCTTCTAAGGTTTGAACTAAATTAGGCTTTAAAGCGTCTTTTAGTAAAATTGAGACAGCACCTACTCCATTAATATCCTTAAGCTTTACCTCTTCCCCTGAATATGTTCTTGCTAAAACAAGTCTTGAAAGACGTTCCTTTAAATCTGAAATATCTGTTGCAAGACAGCAAGTTGCCATTATCTCACTTGCAGCTGTAATCTGAAAGCCATCCTCTCTAGGACAACCATTACTCTTTCCACCAAGACCAGAAATAATAGACCTTAGCTGTCTATCATTCATATCCATACAACGCTTCCAAGTTACAGTTCTTGGATCAATATTCAATGGGTTTCCTTGCATTATTGAGTTATCAAGTAAAGCGGCAATTAAGTTATTAGCTGCAGTAATAGCATGGATATCACCTGTGAAGTGAAGGTTAATATCTTCCATTGGTACGACCTGTGCATAGCCACCACCAGCAGCACCACCTTTAACACCAAAAACAGGTCCAAGTGATGGTTCTCTTAAAGCAAGAGCTACCTTTTTACCTCTCTTTGAAAGAGCATCAGCAAGTCCAATAGAGATGGTAGTCTTACCCTCTCCCGCTGGAGTTGGGTTAATAGCTGTTACTAAAACAAGCTTACCCTTATTATCACTGTTAATCTTGGTGTAATCGATCTTAGCTTTGTAGCGACCATAGTTTTCAATTAACTCACTACCAATTCCAAGCTTTGAGGCAATATCCTCAATTTTTTTCATTTCGATACTATTTGCAATTTCTATGTCTGTCATGGGCAAATAATAATCATATGAATAAGTTGATGCAATATTCAAACTTCTATTTT
>JAQYFM010000066.1 GCA_028723145.1 Spirochaetales bacterium
ATATAAATTGCACAAAGCCACTCTCCGGAGTGGTTTTTTGTTGTCTATTACTATAGAACAATTTTTAGATAACCATTATAGTTGGGTGGGTTTTAAATATGCAGATAAATAATTACTTTACAATCCTTAAAAAAGAATTTAGAGGTTATAATGCTTCTGCTTTTATGAAAGATGCTCTTGCAGGTATTACATGTACTGCTGTTGCTCTTCCTTTAGCTTTAGCATTTGGTGTTTCATCAGGAGCAGATGCTGCTTCTGGTCTCATTTGTGCAATTATTGCAGGTCTTGTAATTGGTGGGTTATCAGGTGCTTCATATCAGATATCTGGACCAACTGGAGCTATGGCTGCAATTTTGCTTTCCTTAAGTGCAACCTATGGTTTACAGGGGGTATTTGCAGCAGGTTTCTTATCAGGACTTTTATTATTGCTCTTTGCAATCTTTAAGATTGGTAAACTTGTTAGTTTTATTCCTAAACCAGTAATTACAGGCTTTACATCTGGCATTGCTATTATCATTGCACTTGGACAGGTGGATAATGCCTTTGGAACAGTATCACAAGGTAGTAGTGCAATTGCAAAGCTTGGGAGCTACTTTACACTAGGCTTCCATCCAGCACTTAGTGCTGTATTTTATACAGTTCTTTGTGCCCTAATCATGATACTTTGGCCAAAGAAGTTTAATAAAGTTTTCCCATCATCACTTCTTGCAATTATTGTGGCTTTAGTTGTTCAACTAATTTTTAACTTAGATGTTGCAACTGTAGGAGCAATTCCTAGAACATTACTTCCTGAAGAAAGATTGATGTTCTCATCATTAAATCCTGCTTACTTAGTCAAGTTCTTATCTCCTGCATTATCAATTGCACTCTTAGGTATGATCGAATCTCTCCTTTGTGGTGCATCTGGTGGAAAGATGAAGGGTGAAAAGATTGATGCAACTCAAGAGCTTTATGCGCAAGGTATTGGTAATGCCTTAATTCCTTTCTTTGGTGGTATTCCTGCTACAGCTGCTATTGCAAGAACAAGCGTAGCAATTAAAAGTGGTGGTGTAACAAGAATGGTATCAGTAATTCACTCCGTTGGATTACTTTTATCAATGTTCTTACTATCTCCATTAATGGCAAAGATTCCTCTTGCAGCGTTATCTGGTGTATTAATGGTTACTGCTTGGAGAATGAATGAGTGGGAAACTATTCATGTTATTTTCTCAAAGAAGCTTAAGACAAGTATTGCTCAATTCTTAGTTACAATGATTGCAACTGTAGTATTTGACCTTACAACAGCAATTATTATTGGTGTTGGTCTTTCAATGCTATTATTTGTGTTAAGAGCTAGCTCTGACTTAACAATTGAAGTTGAAAAGGCAACAAACGATACCTGTGCAATATTTATTAATGGTATGCTTTTCTTTGGTAACCAAGATAAGATAACAGCTGTTGTAAATAAATTAGCAAGTGAAGGATTTAGGAAGTTCGTCTTCTCTCTAAGAGGCGTTTCCCAAATAGATCATAGTGGTGCTGAAGAGCTTGGTTCAATTCTTGAAGAATGTAAAGCTAGAGGCTTTAAGGTTGCACTTTGTGGTTTGCAAAGTGAAGTTGAAACAATGCTTGAAAGAGTTGGTGTTGAATACAAAGAATATAAATCACCAAATATTAAATCAGTATGAAAATAGGAGAGGGCAAGTTGCCCTCTCTTTTAATCTATTGAGTATTCCTTACGAAGTTCAGCATATTGCTTTTTTATAATATCATAGATAATTGCTATCTTTTCATTGTGATGAAGGAATGCAGATTTCATTGCATTTATAGTAATCTTTTCAATATCGCGAAGAGATAAATTATACTTTTCTGCAGCAATAGTGAATTCTTTAGTTAAGTTAGTATCACTCATGAGGCGATTATCAGAACATAAAAATACTCTAAAGTTATTTTTAAAGAAGATTGGGAAAGGATGCTTTTCATAGCTTTCTACAGCACCAGTTCCAACATTACTTGTTAAGCACATTTCCATTGGTATTCTTCTATCAAGTACAAATTGTGATAGTGAACCAAGCTTTAATATGCTACTACCTTCAATGTGCATATCTTCAACGAGTCTTACGCCATGACCAATTCTGTGTGCACCACAGATTTGAATGGCTTGCCAAATAGACTCAACTCCAAAGGCTTCACCTGCGTGAATTGTAATATTAAAGTTTTTATTTCTAATATATTGGAATGCATCTAAGTGCTTCTTAGGTGGATGACCATATTCATCACCAGCGATGTCAAAGGCTACAACACCTCTATCTGAAAAAGCTACAGCTAATTCAGCAATTTCTAGAGTATGAGCAGGATCCTCATTACGCATTGCACATAAAATTAAACCATATTGAAGCCCTGTTTTGGCCTTTCCTCTATCAAGGCCTGCAAGAACAGCTGTAACAACTTCTTCTAGATTTAGACCTTTTTGAGTGTGCAAATCTGGAGCAAATCTTATTTCTGCGTAAACAACATTCTCTTTAGCTAAGTCTTCAATTGCTTCAAATGCAATACGCTCCAAGTTCTCTTTTGTCTGCATAACAGCAATAGTGTATTGGAAAGTTTCTAAGTAAAGAGAAAGAGACTTTTGCATACAGCCCCTTACAAACCAAGCTTTAAGCTCCACAGGATCATGAGAAGGGAGCGGAAGATTTTCTTTTTCTGAAAGCTCAATAATAGTTTCAATTCTTAGTCCACCATCAAGATGGTCATGAAGTTCAACTTTAGGAACTCTTTTAATCATATCTTTTGTGATCATGAATTAAGTATAGTTGATGAGAAAGAAATTGACAAACAAATAATAGGGGTATTAAAAATCTTAATACTGATCAAGTAATTTTTAGTATTATCTAAGATTAGTTATAGTAAAAAACGGTATTTTAATATTTTTTCCTATTTACCTTTTCTTATATAAATAATAGGTTATAGCTAAGGAGAAAATTACAAATGGCAAAATCTACTGATTCTTTAAACAAGAAGCTTCTTCAGGCTGCAATCTCAGCAACAAAAGCAAGTGAAATTAAAAAGCTTGTTGAAGCAGGTGCGGACATCAATGTACACAATGAATGGGGTTTAACTCCTGTAATGCTCGCAGCTCAGTATAATCACTGTGTAGCAGTTCTTAAAGCTCTTATCGAACTTGGTGGTGATATCCACGAAGCAGAACCAAAGTATCGTTCAAATGCACTTCACCTTGCTGCAAACAATTCAGACAATCCAAAGGTTATTGAGACACTCCTTTCAGCAGGTGCAAACATCGATGCAAGAAACTATCTTGGCGAAACAGCTTTAATTATGGCTGTAAACAACAACAGTGAGACAAAGATTGCTACTCAGCTCATCAAGTGTGGTGCAGATATCAATGTCTGCGATTATCAAGGTCACTCAGTTCTTGATTACGCTAAAGCTGTAAAGAAGACTTATATCATCAATCTTCT
>JAQYFM010000067.1 GCA_028723145.1 Spirochaetales bacterium
TTACCTACAATATGGATGACCAATTAACCTTTTCAAGTCACGTTTCTTTAAGTGCCCCTATTTGGAAAATGAATTTAGATATGCTTGCATTCACAAATAGAGGATGGCAAGAGGGATGGATAGCAAATGACTATAAAAGTTTAGGAGATGGAAAAACATTTAGTGGACGCTATGATGATACTGAAATCTCTTTTTCTTTGATGCTTGATTTAATAAAAACCAATAAATACTTTTTAAAGTTTACACCAAGTATAGGTTTATCAATAGTTGGTAATCAAAGATATGGTAATATTCAAAATGGTTTTCATAAACTAATTAAAATTGCTCCTGTATATCTTGATTACGAAACAGAAAATAGCGAAGCAAAGTTAATTTTAAAAGGTGAATTAGAAAGTGGCTTTATCTTTCCTCTAGGTACAATTATTACAATTGGTACAGATTTCCACTATATATCTAAATTCTCAGCTATCGAATCTATCTATACATCAATTCAGAATAATAACAATTTTATTCTTTCGTTTAGCTACTTCTTTGCCCAATCTTATACAAGCTGGAAAACACAACACTACTATTTTGATTACCTACGAGGTCCTGCAATTGAACTTAAAATTGACTCAGGATTAATTTCTATAATTTATTTTTCAAACATCAAAACTAAAAATGGATATGGAATACTATCGTTTGATATTCTATCCCTATTTAATACATCTACTTGGAAAAGCAGTGATATCAATTTAGCTTTTAGTCGTTCAAAACAACTTAATAGTCCCTATTATGATGTAAAACTATCTATTCCTATTTGTAATAGTGATTTTGATTATTTAATATCCATTCGATACCTTGCTGATAACCAATCCTTTGTTGATAATGAAGCCTTTGAAAACCCTAAAATTCATCCACGCTATAGGAAATCTTATAACTCATTTCTAGCAGGTATTAGATATGAGTTAAAAAATATTAATCCTTTTACTCCATATATTGATTTATGTACAGGTTTAATTACTTGGCAAGTAAAAATACAAAGGAATATGATGGATGATAACAATATTCAAGCAGTTATTTATCCTATGAGATATTCTGCCTTAATTGATTTAGAGCTTGGATTAAAAATTATTCCAGAGGGTTTTATTAAAACTAATAATTCAGATTTCCAAATTTTTATCTTCTCTGGTTTTTCTTTTATCAATAACCCTAATGAAATTAGAACATACCTATCTGATGTGACTGATAATAGTGAATACATTTCACATTTTCTTATGCGTTTTGGCTTGGGAATTGAAATTGGTTTTGATCTTTAATAATTACAGACCATCTTTCTATTAATTTATCAATCTTAAAGGTTGCATTTGCAGGGGAAGTTGATGGAAGAGGTGTTACTGGAATTTTTATATTACGATTATATTTTAAATAGAGGTTATAAGCTTTTTGACCATTAACATAAATATGTTTTATTTGTGCTTTATCAATAATTAAAGATAAATTATTTGGCACTACATCTCTTATTGATTGGTCGCCAGAGCCTTCAATTGTACAAGAACCAATAACATCCCAAAGTGCAATATTATTCTTTGTTAAAAACTCTATTTTCTCATCAACTGTAGTAAGTTTAGTATTAAATAAAGAGCTAAGTACTGGCCAAAATCTATTCATTTTATGGGCATAGAAGAAGTTTTCTTCTCTGCTCTTTACCGATGGAAAAGAACCTAAGATTAGGATTGATGATTTTTCTGTATAAAAAGGACCAATTGTGTGTATAACTGCTTTTCTTTCCATACATCTACTATGGCTATTTGCAAGTTTTTTGTAAAGTTTTATTATCTTTTTTATGATTCGATGTGTTACTTTAGATGATGCTGTAGCTATACAAAAAATTTATTCTTATTATGTAGAAAATACTGCAATTACCTTTGAGTATGAGGTTCCGACAGTTGATGAATTTAAAAATAGAATTTCAAAAACATTAAAATTCTATCCTTATCTCGTTTATGAAGAAGATGGAGTTATCCTTGGCTATGCATATGCATCCCCATTTAAAGAAAGAGCAGCTTATGATTGGGATATTGAAACATCCATATATATTAAAAATGGATTTCAAAAGAAAGGTATAGGGAAGCTACTACATGAAGAACTAAAGCAGGAACTAAAAAAAATGGGAATTCTCACAATGTATGCCTGTATAGCTGCTCCAAATAAAGAAGATGAGCATTTAAATAGCAATAGTATCGACTTCCATACTCACATTGGTTATAAGATGTGTGGAAGATTTTCAATGTGTGGCTATAAGTTTAATACTTGGTATGACATGGTTTGGATGGAATATTTTATTTCAGAGCACTGTGACAATGTAAAACATCCAACCAGTTATAATGCTAATAGATAATTGGTTTATAGCTTCTTACTTCACAGCCTCCATTTTGATCAACGCGGACTAATAAATATATATGAGTTGAGCAATTTATGAATCTATATACCCCTGGGTGTAAGTTAATTGAAATTTTACTTTCACCCTCATTTTTCTCAAAAGTAGGATAGTACTCATACTCAGGTAAATATTTACCCTTTGGAATATTTTCAAGCTCTACCTTAAACTCTTTAGTTTTATATTTCTTTGAAGATGAATATTCTCCATTTAAAATATCCACAAGTAATTCTTGCTCATCAAAGATATATCCTACCTCATTAAATAATCTTTTAAAGTTCAAATTACTAACTAATTTAGAATTAATATCTGTTGCATCAATTAATAGTTCTGCTAATTTACCTTCTTTACTATGGAGATAAATTTTCTCACTATCTCCGGGAGTGTATCCACCACCAATTGGTGTTAATGTACCAATTGGATAAGCAACAAAAATACAGGTTTTCCCTTTTAATACCTCAACTTGGACACAATGGGTATTAGCAAATACAGTCTTACTTTTTATTTGATTTCCATCAAAATATTTCAATGTATACCACATTGGTTTTTGATTTTCATAGGCCCAAAAATGTTCATCAAGGAGATAAACATTTAAAGTTTGTGTTTGTTCAATGCTACATGCTGTTAAAAGTAATATTAGTATTAAAAATTTCTTCATACTAATAATAGTAAAAAACCAGCGATTTCTCGCTGGTCTAAATTCTAGTGGGCACTTCTAAATGTACCAAGTACTCTTAAAGAAGTAGTTTTTTCTTTTAATAGTGTTAGAGTTTTATTAAACTCATCATTATCTTTCATCTCTACTTCAACGAAGAATGAATACTCCCAAGGCTTACCTGGAATTGGACGAGATTCGAGCTTCTTCATATTTAATCCATGGTCAGATAATATTTTTAATACCTTAAATAGAGCACCCGATTCATCAGAAACATTGAAAAGCAAAGAAGCTATATTTGGTGTAAATCTTGATTTAAACTCTTGTGAGTTTTCCTCTCTTGATAAGATATAGAACCTTGTATAGTTCTTTGGATTAGTTTCAATTCCTTCTCTAAGGATTTCCATTCTATTGTATGCTGCAGCTGGAGCACCTGCGATAGCAGCAAGAGATTTATCACCTGTTTGCTTAATATAAGAAACAGATCCTGCGGTATCAAAGAATGGAACCTGTTCAGCATTCTTTAATTCCTTTGATAAAAACTCTTGGCATTGAGCTAATCCCTGAGGGTGAGAAAGAACTTTCTTGATATCTTCAATCTTAGTTCCAGGATTAACAATTAAATTATGAATTACTCTAATTTGTTGCTCCCCTACAACTGTTAATGACGGATAACAACCAAGTAAATCAATATTCTCTAAAATTGTTCCACCAAGTGTATTTTCAATTGGAAGTACAGCATAGCGAGCTTTTCCTGTGTTAACAGCATCAAAGGTTTCTTTAAAGCTTTTGCAAGGAAGTACCTTTACATCTTCATCAAAGGTTCTTCTAATTGCAAGTTCACTGAATGCACCTCTTTCACCTTGGAAAGCTATTACATTTTCACTAACAGTAGTTTCACATGCACTCTCATCTGTAATTGATGCAGGAATAATTCTTGGAGAGGTCTCAAGTGATTTTCCAACAACTGGACATAGTGCTTGTACATCTCTCACTAGCTTTTCGAATTGAGATGGGTATAAAGACTGAGGACCATCAGAAAGAGCCTTTTCTGGGTGGTTATGAACCTCGACCATAAGGCCTGATGCACCAGAAGCAACTAAAGCTAATGCCATTGGAGATACCATATCTCTAATACCTGTTGCATGAGAAGGATCACCAATAACTGGGAGGTGAGTAAGCTTTTGAACTACAGGAATAGCTGAGCAATCGAGAGTATTTCTAGTTGCCTTTTCAAAGGTTCTTATTCCTCTTTCGCATAGTACTACTTGGTCTGTTCCATTTGCCATTAAGTATTCTGCAGCCATAAGCCACTCTTCAATTGTTGCGCATAAACCTCTCTTAAGTAATACAGGCATTCCAGTCTTACCAACTTCCTTCAAGAGTTCAAAGTTTTGCATATTTCTAGCACCGATTTGGAACATATCGATGTAATTTTTCATCATTTCAACATCTCTTGGAGAGACAACCTCTGTAGTAACAGGCATACCATATTTATCTCCGGCTTCACGAAGATATTTTAATCCTTCTTCACCAAGGCCTTGGAATGAGTATGGACTTGTTCTTGGCTTAAAAGCACCTCCACGCAAGATTACAGCACCTGCTTCTCTTACGAGAGCGGCAATTTCCATAATTTGAGAACGGCATTCACAAGCACATGGTCCAGCAATTATTGCTACTCTATTTCCACCGATTTTTACATTTCCAACACTTACTATTGTATCTTCATTTTTTAACTCACGAGATGCAAGCTTATATGGCTTTGAAATTGGAACAACAGATGCAACACCAGAAAGTAATTCAACTTCTCTTGGATCAATATGAGCCATACCTACAGCACCAAGTACTGTATCTTGCTCGCCTTTAATCTCTTTAACTAAAAAACCTCTATCAGAAAGAAAAGATTTTACTTTATTTTTGTCTTGAGCATTTATGCCCTGCTTAAGTATTACAATCATAGCCATTTATGCTAGTGATATTTTTTATCATGGTCAACAAAATCCTCGATATTGAAATGAAAATGAAGTATCATTTTTTTCTATGAACCATACTTTTCCCTGTGATAATAGACTTAAAATAAATGAGCTATCTAGGATATTTGATAAGAAAACAGAGAGCTATAAATTATTTTGGTTTGGCTCTCTATTATCAAATATTTTAAATGGGAAAACTATAATATCCTTTAATGAATTAATAAATGATATGATAGCAACTGCTTGGTATATGGTAAGTGAATATCATTTAAATCTTGGTCCAAGTGATACCATGGAGAAGCTTATTTTATCACTTGATGGTATTACTCCATTAAAGCCTTCAGATTCAAAAGACAATATTATTTCATATCTCAATTGTAATGACAATTTCATTCTTGAAAAAAAGAAAATGTTAATTAATGAAGTACCTTACAGACTTCAAAGTACCATGCTTACTTTAAATGATTCTGATTGGAAGAAAGGTAGTAAAGCTCGTATTGAAATGATTAATAAGCATGAAGGCTTAATCTATAAGTTTGGTCCATATGATGGTCTAAATACTAAGATATATATTAATGAAAGCTGGAGTAATTATATTAAAGACAATTATTCTTTCTTAGAAGGATGGTATAAATATAACTTAATTAACTATCTACAAAAAAGAAATCCAGCTGTTCCAGGAATTCCTGATAAACTTGAACCTCCTAGAGAGAGGAATCTTACAAAGGTTTCATTGTTTTGGAAGGAGTGTCTAAAACATAAAAACTTTAGAGAGATTTATAATAACCAAATACTTTCTTTAGATGATATCTCTATTGACCACTTTATTCCTTGGTCTTATACAGTAAGTGATGAATTTTGGAATTTACATCCAACAACGAAGAGTATTAATAGTAATAAAGGTAATAGCCTTCCTGTTTGGAATAGATATTTTCCTCCTCTATGTGATATTGAATATAATTCATATTTATTAATACATAAAAATAAGCAATTAATGGATGTCTTTTTAAAAACATCTAAAGAGCACTTTTCCTCTTTAGAGGTTAAAGAAACTCTTTATCTTAAAAAAGGTCACTCAAAGCAAAGCTTTTCAAATGCACTAGAGCAAGTATTAGGACCACAATATCTTGCTGCAGTTGGATGTGGTTATAAACAATGGGAATACGATAATGGAATTTGATAGTAATTATTTTGATTATATTTTTGAAACTTTTCAAAATGCTTTAAAAAAGAAAAAAAGACAGCTTCCTTCTGTTTCTTTAATTGCATTAAAAATGAATACACCTTATACAGTCCTTATTTCTACTTTAATTTCTTTAAGGACTAAAGATGATGTAACTTTAAAAGCATCTGAAAGATTATTTAGCTTGGCAGATACTCCTGAAAAAATGGTCTTACTTAGTGATGAGGAAATTGAAAAAGCAATCTTTCCTGCAGGATTTTACAAACGAAAAGCTCAAAATATTAAAAGTATTTCAAATGTTTTAATCGAAAAATACAATGGAGTTGTACCAGCAACACAAGAGGAACTACTAGCTCTTCCTGGTGTTGGAATTAAAACAGCCAACTTAACTTTAAATTTAGGATTTAATATCGATGCAATTTGTGTAGATTGCCATGTTCATCAAATTGCAAACAGAATAGGATGGATTAATACTAAAACACCAGAAGAAAGTGTTGTAGCCCTTGAAGCAATTATGCCAAAGAGATTTTGGATACCTTTAAATGAATTACTTGTTGCATATGGTCAAAACATATGTTTAAGTATTTCACCTCTTTGCTCTGAGTGTCCAATAGCTGAAAGCTGTAAAAAGATTGGTGTTAAATATTCTCGTTAAAATAAAAGTAATGAAATGCAGGCATCTCATATGGATGAGATTTTTTCATTGCTTTTATCACATTTTTTAAATTTTCATCGCTTACTACTAGTTCTAATTTGTACTCATCAACCTTTTCTATTTGATTTTCCTTTCCTATAAATGGTTTACTTGAGGAAAGAGGACGAAACATACCTACTCCCTTTGTAACCCAACAACAGCTATCATAAGAACCTATCTTTCCTCCTCCTGCTTGAAACATTGCATCTCT
>JAQYFM010000068.1 GCA_028723145.1 Spirochaetales bacterium
TATCTTTACAGTCTCTAAAGACGAAATTAACTTTATAAATCCGACAAAAATTACAAAACAAAATTCATCTTTTACTGAATCTGTTAAACTCACATCTGATAAAACAGATATTTATGTATACTTAATTGCTGCAGATGAAGAAGCTAGTCAGAAAGAAAATGTAAAGGGTGCTGAACACAATCAAAATATCACAGAAGCTGATGTAGAAGTAACTATTAAGACAGCAGATGGCCAAACCTTTAAAGATAAAAAATATGTTGAAATCTATGTAGAAGATGTTATATTCATTTCAAAAGAAGGTGAAAAACCAGATGTAGATGAAAAAATCAAGATGATTAATGCTACCGATATCTTTTGCGCTGTGGGGGAAAGTAAAACATCGTTCTCTTTCGCAACTGAAGACACTTCATTCCCAAAAGCAATAGGTGAATATAGAGTAGCAGTTGATCCTCAAATTGATTATACCTATGAGCCTGAATCAAATCTTATCACAGAACTTGTAAAAGATAATCATGATGATGCGACTAAAAATGTTGGAATTAGCTTCTTAAGTGGTTCAAAACCGGAGTCTGATATATTCGATTTTGGTACTGTAATAGATTCTACCATCGATTATGGTGATATTTTCTATCTTGAAAATACAGAACTTACAGAAAATACGGATAGAGTAAAAGAGGCATTTGATAGGGGTGCTCTTATCATGATGAATGGTGGTGACCTTGATAAGGTTAAAGAACTTTTTCAAGCAATTGGATTAGCTGAAAAATATATTTCAATTGATTCAATGAATAGTGATTCATATGTTTGGTTTGTTGGAAAGTACACTAAAGGTATTGAGAATTCAAACTATGAAAGCGTAATGTTTGACTACCTTGATACAAAAGAAGCTTCAAAGAATGCTGTTGCATTAATGGGAAGATATATCGTTACATCATACTATGAGATGAAAAGTGAGGTTGAAAATGAAGCTAATACACTATCATCTCGTGGATCAGATAACAGAGTTGATTTATTAAAGCAATATGCAGCTGCAGTACGTGTATCACAAAAGCTTTATCAAAAAGTTCCTATTAAATATACTTGGAACTATCTTAGACAGGGGTGGGATGATGCTCTTGCTCAATATAAATATTTAGGAGAAGACGGATACATTACAGATGTTCACTATAGAACACTATCAATTTGGTTTGTTCATGATTATTCAATGCAAAAACACTATTACTATGTAATTGATAGTCCTTCCTTTAACTTTACTCCAACATACTTTGGTGTTGTCAACCAAGCTGTAGGTAATAACTGTTCTCCATATGACTATTTTGGTGGTGGTGGAAGCCTAATTACTGGTGCTAAGACCCAAGAGTGGTATGGATCTTCTGCTAAAATAACATTTGAACCAGTAAATCCTGAACAGGTTGAATATATTATGGATAGCCCAAAGACACAGGATATGGATGTTACTAAGAAATCTGAAATTTCTTGGGGAATCGAAGGTAAGGGTAACGTAAGTGTTGGCCCTAATGGCCCATCAGGTGGAGAAGAATTAGGATTTAATCTTGGAATTAAAAACTCTATGACTTGGACAGAGCGAGGTGTACAAATATTAAGATACACAGATGCTGCAAACTCACGCTTTAGTTGGACCTTCCAGCCAAGAGGAGCATCGTATTGGTTTGCACCATTCTATGGTGGTGGTTCAAGTGCTGGTGAGTTAGGTGTATATCCAGCTTGGTCAGCTATTACAACACTTTCTCCTGAATCAAGTCCTCAGTATATATTCAGTGTATCTGATGAATATGTTCAGAATGTAAAGATTAAGCTCATAATGGAATCTACTTTGGAACGTAGTGCAGGTAAGGCTGGAATTATGTGCTGTGTTGGTCACACAACTGCTACTGACACAAAGATTATTACTCTACCATTTGATAAATGGTATGACTATGAAACTAAACAACCTATAACCAAAGAGAACAAATAAACAGGGATTAGAGAGGATGCTAGATGGTATCCTCTCTTTGTTGTTTAACGCTTTTACAACGCTTTTTTCATTAAATTTTAAAATTATGTTTTAAATGAAGAAGAGATGAAAAAGCGATATTTATTGTTCTTCTTGAGGGTATACGATATTTTGTGTAAATGGTAAAAGAGAAACTTAATAGATTTAGGAGAATCTTATGCCAAGAGCACCAAAGGAAAAGGATCAGATTGATAAGTTAATCGATCAGCTGGATTTAAGTGGAATCACCCAGGAAGAGATGTTCGGAGAAGGAGGGCTGATAAAGACATTAACAACCAGATTACTGAATAAGGCCCTGGAAGCGGAGATGGACCATCACCTTGGTGATCTGAAATCCGGAAGGGCATCTGTTCTTTATTGATTTGCCAAAACGTTTTTTTCTGCTGAATTTGCCTATATCATTTTTTGCAGTCCCTTTGGCACGCTTCATGAGCCTGCCTGTATTTTTTCACTTCAGTTACAAATGTATCTCCAAGACTCCGCAAATGATTTGCATCCTCGTTTATTGCAAACAAAATCAAGAAAGTAATTTTTGTACAACAGTTGTGCAACACAGCGTCTGTTACTCTCAGGTCAGATAAAGGAGAACAGACCATGAAAAAAGCCGTCTTTATTCTATTTGCATTAATGATGATCCTGGTATCCTGTGACATGCAGACCCTATTGAAAGAAAATGAACTGCTACTCGGAAGCGCTTCTCCAAGTGAGGAAGAAGTATTTATTTTTACGAAAAAAGATGACGGAACATTTGAGCTGACTGGGCTTACGGAATATGGAAAGGGACTGAGCACAATAACTTTCCCGAAAGACATAAAAATCACATCCATAGCTCCAATGGCATTTTACAGGAACGAAAACCTGACGGAAATCACCATCCCTGAAAGCGTCACTCAGATTGGCGAGAGTGCTTTTTTGAAGTGTAAAAAACTCACTACAGTTATTTTTCCGGATGATTCTAAAGCATCATTCATAGACGAATATGCTTTTGCGGAATGCAGTGAACTGACCACATTGGAACTCACCAGTTACATTGACATAATCGGAGCAGGTGCATTCAGCGGATGTGTTAAACTTAAATCAGTATACATTCCGGGCGGTATTGAGAGTATCGGGAAATGCGTGTTCCAGGACTGTATTTCACTGGAATCGGTAAAAATTCCTTATTTCGTCACGAGCATTGGAACATTGGCATTCCAAAACTGCAGAGCACTGAAAACAGTACATATTCCATACTCGGTTACAAGCGTCGGAGCCGGGGCATTTGATGATTGCAGCAGTCTTGAAAAGATGTATGTATACCGATCGAGGTATGGAAAAGCTAACACGAATCTTACTCAGATTCTTGTAGATTCCGGTGTGTCTCGTGATCGTATCAGCTGGAAATACGTTTATGACTGAACCTTAATTAATCCCTGCTCCAACCAGGCTGTCAAGAAACCACTTGGATACTGACAGCCCGTTTCTCATGCACATGACAAATGGTATTATGTACTCCCTGGTGAACAGACAGCCAGACGAAAAAGGGATGGGAATTCATAGTGTCAGCGATAACCGATCAACGGGATGAACTCCCGTGACTATGGTCTGAGGATTTCAGGAGAAGAAACATGGACAAGCCCCCAGCCTGATGTAAAGAGAATCTCGGTGCCTTGAAGAAACGGCGACCTCATACAGCTGGGCAACAGGTACCGGAATCTTGTCATCACCTACCACTGCGGCATCGTGAAGGACCTTCGTACCAACTTCGATGCCTCCAATGCAAGACTGCTTTCAGAACCTGGCTACCATAGACTCGAAGACAGCTACCACCCGGAGTATTACAGGCTGGCGTTCTTTGAATCTGCCCTAGACCCTGATGTAAAGCAAAGGGCGCTTGTGGGGAAGGTGGACATCAAGTTCAACTGCAAACCACAGCTGTTCCTCAAGTCCGGTGAGATTGAACAGACCATTACAAATGGGGGAATCATCTATAACCCGACACCTTACACCGCCTCGCCTGTCCTGCGCTTCAAGTTCCTGGACTCGGAGAAGGGTGGAAGTATCACCATAAACGGTGTGACCATCTCAATACAAAAAAGGGGGTGATGTGCCTGCCTACCATTTTTTAATCTCTGAGCGTTATCACCTTCAATCAGTTTTCATCGGCATTGATGAGCGGCATCCTGAAAGCAGTGCCGCCTTCAATAGTTTATAATTTGTTTTCTGATCATAGTTTCTATCTATCTCCATTAATATTGACCCCTGGTTTTTCATCACACCCCAGTTCTGAACAGTCAGGGTCCATTTCTTTGAGATGTTGTTAATCACCAGGTACTTGGTCGCCATCAGGAAAAGCATTGCTGTTATTGGTGACTTTCTCAATGTGCAGTTAAGGGACTCAATGTCATTCGTGGTATACATGAGCTTCCTTATCTCTTCCGGTTATGAGAAAATGGACTCGAGTCTTACAAGGGCTATCATGAGTTTTATGATGGGCGCAGGAAGAATCAGATCCCAAAATGTTGAACAGCTTTTCATTCGATTAAAAACAGTGACAGCATAAAGTTGTTTTTAGCAATCCAACGGGAATTATGAAGGTAGCATTCTTCTGCCCGCTTTAAGGTTTGCGGATGTCGGGTAGGGTACCTTTTGTGACCTTTCCATTTCTTTTCATCATATAATTGTTGGAAGGTAAAGATTCCGCTCCCTTTGTCCCAAAGAGAAGTTTGCTTTGCATTTCAGAGTTTAGTTTTGCAGAGATTATTATTGAGCAAAGAGATAGAATATGAGGCGTGATGTATTCTGACGACACTCTACTTGTCCCGCTAATAAATCGTACTCCTTTCTTTTTGTATAACTGCAATAACAGAGGGACTAGATATCCCTCTGGAGTGTCAATAAGAGAGACAATATCGTCAATTACAAAAAGAGTGCTTTTTGGGGTATCAAGATATCGGTAATCAGCTATCAACCTCTTTATCCCATCTTCATAGGAGACAGAATCAAATTTTTTCCAATATCCGATAGAAATAATAATAGTATCTTCTCTCAGCATACTATCTAAGGCTTTGCAGAAGAGATAATGCCTTAGCTCTTCACTTCTTCCTGCAATCAGTGTCATTTTATAAGGCATAATTTATCTCCTCTGTAATCCTTTCTCTCATTACATCCAAAGGGGTAAGTCCTCTTAGATTCTTATCTTCCAATAAAGATAAAGGTAAAACACGCAAGGCGCATTGGATATCAAAAAACTCTTTTTTTCTAGCCATAATATGAAGAACATTATTACCACTATTGTTCGTAGCGGTTGGATCTGCTCCGAGTGTAATCAAGTCTTCAATCACATCCGGATTAACTGAGGCTGCAATAAGAAGAGCTGTGTCTCCATATTTATCTTTTATCTCTAAGTCTGATTTTTCGCTTATTAATAAACCATAATCAGAAGAAGGGAAATTTTCGTTTCCCATAGCGAGCATAAGAGGGGTCTGTCCATTATCATCCTGTTTTTTTGAATATGAAGGATGATTTATTCTGGACAGTATTTTTATGTCTACTTCTTCAAACCTTACATAATCAGAAAAGGCTTTATATCCCGTTTCTGTTCCAGGAGTAAGTTGACCTAGGCTTAGAATTTTTTCCAGCATCTTGATGT
>JAQYFM010000069.1 GCA_028723145.1 Spirochaetales bacterium
ATTACACGAAACTCTTTAGCTCTTCTTACAGCAGGTATAGCTTATGCTACAATAACATGAATGATGTCTAAAAAAGGTCAAAATAGCGTTTAGAAGCGTGTTTTGCGGTATTTGCGAGTATTTGAATAAGTGTTTTTGTGAAAGCCTATATGGAATAAGCCAAAGATATACATTTTCGCTGTAACAGGGTTATGTTTATTGAAATGATGTGAACAAGTGGGTTAATTGAGAAATAAAAAAAGCCAGGAACATGGTGATTCCTGACTAATTGGGATGTTGGTATTTTAGCTTAATTTAGAAAAGAACTCATTAGCTCTTTTAAGCATATCACTAACAGTGGATTTTGGTATTCCTGTCTTTATACTTATAAACTCACAAGAGTCACCCAAAAGGGCCATCTTTGTAACCTTCTCTAATAAGGCATCCACCTTCTTAAGCTTTTTTAAGCCTTCCCTAATCATCTCTTTTCTAATTACTTTGTCCTCTACACTTGGACCTCTATCTTCAACACCAAAATATGGATAACTCTTTTTGATATCATCAAGAGATAGAGATTTTCGAGGTGTAAAATAAGGGCAAATATCACAATTATCCTTTGAGCATGAGCCTTTATAAATGCATCCTTTAAGTTTTGCATTCTCATAGTTTTCCCTATTTATCTCAGACTCCAAGCCTCTGATCAATATTGTGTTTGATGATTCAATTTTTATAATAGGCTTACTTTTTCCGTTAACACCTTCTACAACTTTAACCTCCGTTGATTTGATGAAGTCTTTTAAATACTTCTTATCAGATAATTCATACTTTACGCTTTTTAATTCGACTTTTTCGTCCATGCGTTTCTCCCGTGAAGGAGCCCGCATGGCACTATAAAACATTTGTTAAACTGTAAGGTCATGAGCAGCTCCTTTACTGCTTGAACTACGGCTTCAGATTCCGTTTATATGGTTTGTATTCCTCGAAGTTCTGAAACAGACCATCTTCTTCGGAATTAGGAGAATCAGCAGGCTGGCAACCTTATTGCTGATGTTCTGCACCAAGATGCCACTCTTGATACGTACATTTAGTCAGGAATTCCTTTTAGCTAATAAATCAGAGAATTAATGCATCAACTCTTTTTTATTGCTACAATAAGTTATGCATTTTAATTCATGCTAACATCCTTTTGAAACTTCCACTCTCTACCTTGATTATCCCAAGCGCTCCAGGTTGCATAGCCGTTTCTGAAGGCTGTATCTTCAAATCTATCAGTTTCAAAAAAGGTGGCTGCAAGCTTTGCGGCATCTCTTCTTGTTATGCTGTTCATCTCAATTTCAACCCCGAAGGTCTGTGTTTTTGCATTCTCAAAATTCTTCATCGTTTCCTTTCTCCTTTATCCTTTTGGTATGTACATATATCACTCTAGTGAAAGGAATTAGCAAGTTAATATTGAAAAATAGTGTATATATTTTTATAAGAGTTTTACGAATATTGGTGTTTCTTTTTTACACTTAAACAATTGAGTTAAAACCCATTAAAGATTTTTATTAGAGCACTCTAAGTAATAGACTATTAGATAGCTCTTATTGAACATCTATATGGATTTAATTAAGATTTAAACATAGGAGTTTATAAAATATGAAAAACTTTAATGCAGGGAAACAGATTAAAATTCTAGCAATCATACTTGCTATCATTATTCTTACAGTAGGCATTTATCTTTCTTATAACTATGCACAGTATACCGTTTATGGTTACACTAGATATCACAGTTTTAATAATACCAATTTTATTATTGGGGTAGCAATCTTTGCTTTAATTGCGTATGTTAGCTCTATCTTCCTCTATGGTTTTGGTGAACTTGTTGAAAATTCTGCAAAGATTGCAGAAAATACTTCAAAGCTTCTTGCAGAACACAAGAAAAGCGAGAGTGATACTACAAAAGATTCTATAAATATGAATTAATCAATAATTATTAAATCTGTTATTAATTGCCCGCAGTTTTGCGGGTTTTTTGTTATAGCTATTAAATCTATATCTCTATGTCACTTTATCATAAAAGTTTTACACAGTCTCCCCTGTATTAAAATTTCAAGGTTTTTATCTCTCTTTTTAAAAAATTCTTACCTAAGAAAGCTTAAAATAAAATATTTTTACTTTAAAATACTTAATTATTTATATTGTAATTAAATAAATATTTATGTATTTTAGCATTTTATATATTCTTTATTGCTTTAATGGTATTATTTTTCTATTAGGAGATAGAAAGAATGATAAGTGAAGCACCTGTAATAATCTGTGGGTTTCCTTCGCCTGCTCAAGATTATACAGAATCAAGTTTAGATTTTAATACATATTTAGATGTAAGGAAACCAAGTGTATACGCACTTCGAGCTAAGGGTGTATCAATGATCGGAGCAGGGATTTACCCAGAAGATATAATCTTAGTTGATAAATCAAAAAGGGCCTATCATGGTTCTTTGGTTGTTGCCTGTATTGATGGTTGTTTTACACTCAAACGATTATTTTTAAAGCCTCAAGTAATACTACATCCAGAGAATCCTGATTTTGATGATATCATACTTGGAAAAGAAGAGGAGTTAACAATATTTGGAGTTGTTACTGCAGTTGTTAGAAAACTATGATAGGACTTTGTGATTGCAACAGTTTTTATGCCTCCTGTGAAGCTCTATTTAGGCCGGACCTTAAGGGAAGAGGTATTGTTGTTTTATCAAATAACGATGGGTGTGTTGTAACAGCAAATAAGGAAGCCAAGCAAAATGGAATTACTAGAGGGTTAAACTGGTTTGAAGTTAAAGATATTGCAGCAAAAAGAGGAGTTAAAGCCTTTTCTTCTAACTATCCACTCTATCAATCAATATCTGATAGAGTGATGACCTTACTTTCCCAAAAAACTTACGAAATATTTCCATACTCTATTGATGAAGCTTTCTTTACTCCAGGAGTTATTAAGCCTGAAGAACTCCGATATGAAATTACAAATGAAAGTGGTATTCCTGTATCTATTGGCTTAGGGCGAACTAAAACACTTGCTAAAATTGCCAATCACATTGCAAAGAAAGAAAAAAGTGGTGCCTTTATTTTAAATGAAGCAGATGAAGATGAAGTATTAAAGAATACAGATATTATAGATGTTTGGGGTATTGGATATAGGAACTCAGAAAAGCTTAAGGAGAGAGGTATCTACACTGCTAAAGCATTTCGGGATCTAGATGACGATTTTATCTTAAAGCTCTTAACGGTAACAGGACTCAGAACAGCTCTTGAATTAAGAGGTGTAGATGCCCACCAGGAAAGTATTAAAAATGCATCCTTTGCGTCAGGTATTACATTCTCTCATCCGATAGTATCTTATGACGAACTATACAAAACCTTAGTTTCACATGCTCAAACTCTCTCTGAAAAGCTAGAAAAGAAGGGTTTGGAATCAGGTGAAATTGCAATACAAATTTTCACATCTCGTTTTAAAAGTGATTTCTACACTCCATTTGTAAAAGTAAAATTAATCCATCCCACTTCTTATCTTCCAACATTTTCAAAAGCAATTGGATATGCTTTATCCATTTGCTATAAA
>JAQYFM010000070.1 GCA_028723145.1 Spirochaetales bacterium
TCGCCTTCAACTTCAACTTCATCGGTTAAAGTCAACTTATCAATGGCACCAGTTGCACCTTCAACTCTATCCCAATAAACGATATCTTGATAGTCCATGTCTTTAAACATAGCCTCTAAGAATTCTCTCAAAGTGACAATCTTGTTTTTATCATCAAGATAAACATCACCAACATTACCGTCAATCATGACGCATTTCTTGATACCAGCATTTCTTCTAATTTTATTAAAACTATTTTGTAATGACATACGACTACCTCCTTAGTTTGTGCCTTTATTTTTATTTACGTATTGATACTTTTGAGTTTGGATTTTATCAGGATTTGACCACTCAACTTCCTCATGAAGAATATTAATATCGTATACGTTTTTCAAATCCTCAATAAACGGAGTGATATCCTTATTGCAAGCTGAACCTTCATAACCTTCAAAGTGATACATGAATTTTCCATTTAGCTGAATTTCAAACTCTGCAGTTTGGCCTGAAGCCTTCAATGCAACAAGTTTTACGATGTTTTTCTCTTTGTCGATTTTTAAGTTTTTCTTGGTGTCGACAATGAATCCACGCTCTTTTATTGCCTTAATGATGGCCTTTAATGTTTCCTTACGGACCTTTTCATCTGTTATCGAAGCATTCATCATTGCGTTCGCTTCATCGACAGTCTTAGCTTTTTCAACAACCTCTGGAGCAACCCCATTAGCCTTCAATTCATCCTTGCACTCTTCGATTACTTGTCTAGTCTTCTTACCAACTAGTATATCGTATTCAACTTGAGCTTTTGAAACCAATTCATCAAATCCTAGTCCAACATTGGCTTCATTCACCATTTCACGATATGTCAATTCTCTTAATGACACATCTTCAATTTGATTTATTTTTTCAATAACGGACTGAGAGATACTCAATACGCCATTCATCTTGTTTAATAGATTTTGCGTTGATTCCTGACCTGCATTTAGCAAACCTTCGTTTATCATTTGGTCTATAACCTCTAGCTTAGAACCAGTCAATTCATTAACTGTTCTTACGAGGTTCTCACCTTGCTGCCTTAATATGGTATTTAGTTGGTTGTACTTTTCAGCTAAAGCCTTGCTGTCGGCACCACCATATCTGACATCCATGTCGAATGATTGCTTCTTTAATGACTTATACTCATCAAGGGAAGCATTGAACTCATTGATTAATTTTTGGATTTGATCCTTAGACTTCAATAAATAAGCCTCATATTCTTTGACTTTTGAGGTTTCCAATTTACTTGCAGTTTCATGGATTCTGTCCAAAACCTTATCAATCTTACACAACGAATGTGCTGCAGTTTCGCACTGAGATTGAATTTGGATAGTTAAACCTTCAAAGTCCACTGTTACCTTATGACTCATTTCTTTTCCTCCCCTAATTCAAATATTTCTTTGCTCCATCTTCTCAAATCGTCTACTTTAAAGTTTGCAGATCTATCTTCAGGATGGATATATGCGTTTCTATTCTCTCTGAAATTATGAAGATCCGTAGCAATGTTTCTCTCTATAACACCACTTCTTCTAGCCTCACTTAACATGTCGGACAGCTTTCCATCTAGTTTGTATTTGTTTTTAAGGATAATCTCCAACTTTGCAGAAAGATTAACAAAAACAAATTGATAGTCACCAGATGTAATTTTCTTCTCTACTAACTCTGGCTTTATATTATTTGGATTTGATAAAGCTGCATCTAGTATATTGAAATCATCATTGATCCTTCCGAATAAAGTCATGAATCCATCAAAATCTTTGAATAGCTCTTGATTTTGTGTTCTGAAGAATTCAACTGCTCTTTGTACACCTTTGGCTGTATTAAAAGTCTTTTTAAACTCAGTTCTATTTACAGCTTCTTCTTCAAATACATACTTCCTATAATCCTTGATGCCAGTTAATTCCTTCATCTTAGAAATACAAGTATCATAATTAATTAAATCCAATAATGCTTTATCTGTTGCCATTCTTGTTCTTAAAGCATCATCAACAGGGTTTACATATAAGACGACTATCGACTTATCAAAGCCCTTTTCAACCAATGTTTCATATACTTCCTGCCTGTTCTTGATTTCCTTCAAGCTATCAAACAAGCGTGAAATAACATCCTTTAGAGGAATATTAAGGAACTTAGGAATAGTATTTGTAATCTTCAAAACAGTTTCTAAATTATCCTCAGTAACTGTCTTCAAATAAGCAAAATAGTTATCTTGAAGCATTTCTTTGTACTTTGACATGATATTAGCATTCATCATAGCTGTAGGCTTCATTTCATTTAAAAGAACTATATTGCTCTCATAATTGTTATTCAAATAGCCACTCATGATTTCAGTAGCCTTTTCATAGTCCTTAGACACGTTGGTTACTCTTACAAGCGTCTTGAAATTATCTTCAGAATACTCATTAAGATTATTTACATAGGATTCAAGTACCTCTTTTAACTGTTCTGAGCTTACC
>JAQYFM010000071.1 GCA_028723145.1 Spirochaetales bacterium
AATCTTCATTGATGGTGAAAGAGAATGGAATGCTGACAGTGTTGGAGCATACAATATTCTAAGGCTCTATGGTCAAGTAAATAAAAAAGAAATACAAATGAAGATGATTAAGACTCCATATGTATTAAAAGTAGCTGTATAAAAAGCAGTAGCGGTGTCATGGATGCACCCGTGGCTAAACTCCACGATGCTCTGGCAATTCAATTGCCGAGTAATTCACAAAAGCAGCAAATAAAAATTAATAATCCTTATTTAACTATTGCTGGTCAAACAGCACCTTCACCAGGTATTACTTTTATTCGTGGTGGATTGACTTTTAATACACATGATATTGTTATGCAACACGTTCGTTTTAGAATGGGTGATGCTGGTGCAGAAATAGGGGAAGGCTATGAACCTGAGATATCAACAGCTGCAAATGGCAACTCTTACAATATTGTTGTTGATCATTGTTCAGTTTCTTGGGGCGTAGATGAGAATCTATCTGTATCAGGAAAAAGAGGATATGGCCCTGAAAATGCTTCTCATGATATTACCTACAGTAATAACTTTATTTCAGAATGCTTAGCTTGGTCTGTTCACAAAAAACAAACTATGAACCATTCAATGGGTACTCTAGTAATGGATGATTGCACAAATATTGCAATTATTGGCAATTTCTATGCTCACAACTACGAACGTAATCCATGGTTTAAAGGAAATTCTTCAGGTCTTATTGTAAATAATTTAATCTATGATCCAGGTGCTTGGGCAATTAGATTATCATGGATTCCAAAGGAATGGAAAGGCTTAGAAGAAAAACCTTCAACTCCTATTGTTTCAATTGTTGGTAACTATGAAAAGGAAGGACCTTCTACAGTAGTAAAAGCTATGGTTGGTTCAAATTATCCTGAAAATGATGAAAGATGTTATATGGAAGATAACATTATTGTAAAAGTAGATGGTACAACACCAGGTAATCTAACTGATGAATCTATTCCTGTAACACTTCTTGATGAAAAACCTATATGGATTGATGATTTATCTGTAATAAGTGCATCTGAGGTGCCTGAATATGTATTAAAATATTCAGGAGCTAGACCTAAAGATCGTGATGAATTTGATCTAAGACTTATTGAAGAATTTAAAACAGGAACTGGAAAGATTATTGATAGTCAAAATGAAGTTGGAGGATACCCTGAGGTAGAATCTACATATAGGAAACTATTACCTTGCTTAGGTCCTGTTGATGTATGGCTCGATTACTATACATCATCAGTAATGCCATTATAATAAAAGAATGCACAAAGCTTTCGGGCTTTGTGCATTTTATCAGTTTAATTTGTTTCTATCTCTTCGCCTTTAGCATTATATGAATAGATTTTAGTTTCTCTCACTGCTTGATCAAGCATCTGACCCATATCAAGTTTTTCAAAGTGTTTTGTCATCAGCTTCTTATCTGGATTGGTAACAGGATGCTTAGGCGAGAATATAACACAGCAATCTTCAAAAGGTAAAATAGAAGTCTCATATGTGCCTATTTTCTTACTAATTGAAATAATCTCTTCCTTGTCCATTCCAACTAAAGGACGTAATACAAGATAATCAGTCATACTGTCAGTGAAAGCCATTGCAGGGAGGGTTTGTGAAGCAACCTGGCTTAATGCTTCACCTGTAATAATTGCGTTGTAACCTCTTTCATTGCAAAGGCGCTCGGCGACTTGCATCATACAAGCTCTAAACATCAATGTTGTTTCATCTTCATATGCATTATCTCTTATGTATAGCTGTTGCTGGGTAAATGGAACAACAAAGAGTCTAGTTCCGCCCAAATATGGGCTAATTAATTTTGCAAGAGTTTTAACCTTCTCAAGTGCTTCATCACTTGTATATGGATATGCATGGAAATATAAGCAATCAAGATTAACACCCCTTTTTGCCATTTCAAAACCTGCAACAGGTGAATCAATACCGCCAGATAAAAGTAAAATACCTTTACCAGCTGTTCCTGAAGGAAGTCCACCAATTCCTTTCTTTTGGCTTGTATATAAATATGCTTCACTTCTTATTTCAACATTTAATACAAAGTCAGGATTAGTTAAGTCTACTCTCATATCAGGGTAGATATTATGTATTAAATCGGCAAGGTCACATGAAATTTGGTAGCTTGAAAGTTCAAAGCCCTTATCCTCACGGCGAGATTGTACCTTAAATGACTCCTTTCCAGTTAAGCCAGCTTTCTTAATTAAATACTCAGCCTTCTCTCTTATTAAATCCATATTCTTTTCGCATACAACAGCCTCTGCGTATGCAATAATACCAAATGTAGTTGAAAGTGCTTTATCAATAACCTCATCTGGACATTCAGGATCAATATAGAAAAAGATTCTACCTTTTTGCTTTACAACATTTGAGTGGTATGGCCTAAGCTTATCCTTAATATTGTGTCTTAATCTATTCTCAAATAGAGCTCTATTTTGTCCCTTTAATGAAATTTCTCCAAGTTTAATCAAATATAGCTTTTTCACTTAAAATTCCTTTACCTTATTAATTATTAGCTTTGCTAGCTTAACTGCTTCTTCTTCATCGCTTTCTGGAGCAAATGATATTCTTATTGTACCCTTTGCATCACTTGGCGAATAGCCTAAAGCGATGATAACATTTTCACTTTTTCCCTTAGCATTATTCGAGCAGGCAGAGCCAGAGGATACTTCATAGCCTTCATCACTTAGCATCCTTGTTAATACCTCAGATGGAAGTGGGGTAGTGATAGTAAGTACATATCCTGTTATATCATTTTCAGGAGATAGTACCTTAATATTATTCTCAATAAACATATTCCTAAGTTTATGATTTATACTCATTACTCTTGATGAATCTTTTTCATAGCATTCTAATGCAGTTAAGAAAGAAACTATTGCTGGAAGATTTTCAGTGCCACCTCTAACACCCTTTTCCTGTCCACCTGCTTTAGCTATTGCTTGGATATCACCACGCTTTAAATACAAAAGTCCTATTCCTCTTGGACAATGTATCTTATGAGAAGAAAATGAAGCTCCATCAACATCAAGGTCTGTTAAATTTAGAGGAATTTTTCCTAATGCTTGAACACAGTCTGAGAAGAAAAAGATTTTTCTATTAATTTCAGTTTCTTTTTTTCTTACTACTTTCACAAGTGCTTTAATATCATTGATTGTTCCAACAACATTATTTACAGCTTGGATTGCTATAAGCTTTGTATCTTGATTAATTGCATTCTCAAGATCCTCAGGTTTTACATGACCACCCTTAGATTTAAGGATAACTACATCAAATCCTTTTTCTTTTAATATTGGAGCAAACGATAGAACTGCCTCATGCTCTATTGCTGAAAAGATTACTCTACCTGGACGTTTTAACCATAGAAGTGATGATAAGACAATTGAAATTGCTTCACTTGCACCACTTGTAAAAAAGAGTTGCTCTGGCTTTGTCTTTAAAATATTAGCAAAGCCTTGACGAGTTTCATCAAGCTTCTTTTTTGCCTTCAAGCCTTCACTATGCTTTGAGGAAGGGTTTCCTGGATAGTTTAAGCTAGTATCAATATAACTTTTGAGCGCAGCATCACAAATTTTTGTTGTTGCTGCATTATCAAAATAACGTAATTCTTGCATAATGCTATTTTCACAGAATGAGCTATTTTTTTTCAAGTAGGCTATTTTAATGTTTATGTAATAAAGATAAAATGGGTGCTATGGAAAAAGTGTTTTCAGTTACATTGCAAAGTGGAAAGATAACAGATGTTTATTTTGCCAAAGATATCAAGGACTTATCTTCCCAGCTATCAAGTTATAGTCAAAATGCTCTATGGGTATTTGATACTAATACAGCACCATTGTTTAAGAACCTTCCACCTAATAGAGTAGTATTAGAAAGTGGTGAAAAAAATAAAAATCTTAAGAGTATAGAACGTATTATATCTGCTGCTCTTGATTACCATCTAGCAAGAGACTCATATTTTATTGCTTTTGGTGGCGGTGTAGTTTGTGATATGACCGCTTTAGCTTCTTCATTATATATGAGAGGAACAAAGCTTGTCCTAGTTCCAACAACTCTATTATGTATGGTTGATGCCTCTGTAGGGGGAAAGACTGCTATAGACTATGCTGGAGCTAAAAACTTAATTGGTACATTTAATCCTGCTCAGGATGTATTAATTTCTTGTGATACTTTAAGAACCCTCTCTGAAAGTGAATATATTTCAGGGCTTGGAGAAGTGTTAAAGCATGCATTACTATCAAAGGATGAAGAGCTTTATAATTTCCTCGTAAAAGAAAAGGATAAAATCCTTTCTCGCGATAGAGATGTAGTATCACAAATGGTTAAGCTTTCAATTGAAGTTAAAAATTTCTACATTGAAAGTGATCCTGAAGAGAAAAAAGGAATAAGAAGTGCTCTTAATTTAGGTCATACATTTGCTCATGCACTTGAATCAATAACTCATTTCACAGGACTAAGCCATGGTAAAGCTGTTGCTTGGGGCTGTGGTAGAGCATTAGATATTAGCTATGAGCTTGGATTAATTGATAATGATTTTTACACTAAAGCTAATAATCTCTTTAATATGTATCCTTTTGACATGGACTATAGAGTTGGAAGAGGCGAGTGGTTAGAATTCCAAGATGCTATTAGCAAAGATAAAAAGAGGATGAGTGGTAGTGTTAAATTTGTTCTTTTAGAGGGCTTTGGAAAGCCGGTATTAAAGCAACTTGATATGAAGCTTGTTCAACGAACAGTAATCTCAGGACCTGCAAAAAGTAATAATAAATAAGGAGCGCATTTGTTCGCTCCTTATTTTTAATCAGCGCTGTAGTCAACAATCGAATCGATTTTCTCAAGGGCTGATAATACTTTTTTCTTTAACTTTGATTTTTTATCTGTAAGTCTAAAGTTCATCTCTGAGAGTGCATAGTAGGTGTCGTCTATCATACCAGTGATAGTAGAGTAGTTCCTAAATACAAAGGTAGATCCATTTGTGTATTTTAATCCAACAAACAGAATTAGAGAGCCACTTAATACAGGACAAAAGAGATTATCAAGCTCTTTTTCAATCTCATTCTTTTGAGTTTCAATATCAAGACCTTTATTATCATAGCTCTTAGCTTTTACTTTATCGGTTTTAATAATTCCACCCTCTTGAATAAGGTCTCTAAGCTTAACAGGCTTTGTAAGCATACACTTTTCTGCTTTTAATAATACATTAATCTTTCTAACACTACCTCTTTCAAAGCCCTTCTTAACAAGATAAGGAAGATCGAATAGTGGAATAACTGCACATGACTTTTTCTTCTTTGTGATAAGAGGATAGTCTCTATCAAATATTCTAATAAAGTTACCTTCAACTTTAGTTTCCTGCTCCTCACTCTTTTGTTTTTCTTTCTTATTAGAAACAAGAGCCTTAATCAAGTTCTGATCTAGAAGATTTAAGGTTTGTTTATCGAGAGGAGAAACTGTTCGAGCAAACATTCTTGATGTTTTTACTATTTCACCAGCAAGTAAAAACTTTGGTGCAGTAGAAAACCAAGAAGAGGAAGGGTGTATGTATATTTGAGTAGCAGTAAGGGATCTATATGTACCTCTACTATATTGATAACAGACATATTGTATCAAACCTGAGGCTAAGCAGGTTAAATACTCACTAACAGTTCCACCGCTTGTGATTGGAATTTGCATAGCGCTTACTATTTCTTCAAGCTGGGACTCAATATGAACAATTTCATTCATTGTTTGTTCATCAAGAAAATATCTTTTTAAGAAGGCTTGAGCTTCTTTATTTCCTGCTTCAAGCTTCTCTGAATATTCATTAAATAGTTTTAGATAACCATAGAAGTCACCATATTTTGAGCTTTGGAATCTCGATTGGCGATTACGAGCAATAATCTCAGAACCACGAGGGAATAAAAATGGTCCCTTCGTAGATAGAAAGGCAGTGGCAATTAAAACTTCCCTCAATACATTTGGAAAGTTTTTAATTGCTTCAACAATTACTCTTGAATGTCTTGGAAGCAGTGGAAACTGCACCATCATTTCACCAATAGAAGTAAGGTGTCTATCGTCTGAAATAGCATTAATAAGCTTTAATGTTTCTTCAGCTGAGTGCAATGATGAAATCTTAGGTTTAGTGATAAAAGGGAAGTTTTCATAGTCATAAATTCCTAAATCACTCATTCTAAGAGCAACTTCAGCAAGGTCAGAACGAAGTATTTCCTCTTGGTTAAACTCTGGCCTTGTATCTAGACTGCTTTGACTATAAAAACGATAACATGTTCCTTCTTGAGTTCTTCCTGCTCTACCTGCTCTTTGCATTGCACTAGATTTACTAATAGGAAGTGGAATTAAGGCCGATGTAAAATCCTTTTGGTTATAGAAGTTTACCTTAGCTGTACCAAAATCTATTACTGTAGTAATACCATCAATTGTAATACTTGTTTCAGCAATGTTAGTTGCAATAACAACCTTAGTTTTACCTTCTGCAGTAGGGATAAATACTCTTTCTTGCTCTTCTTTTGAAAGCCTACCATATAGAGGATATACCTGCAAAGAAGGCCAAAAAGGAGCATTCCTAAGAGCTGTTTCATAAGTTTTTATTTCATACTCACCACTACAGAAAATTAATATATCTCCTAAATGCTGCTTTGCATTTTTCTCTACAATTTTTAGCATTGAAAGAGAATTTGCTTTCTCCTCTATCTCCCTTTGGTCATAAACTCTTTCTAATTCTTTTTTATTTTCCTGAAATGGATTTACATACTTTATATCAATTGGAAAGATTTTAGCATCAATCGAGATTATTTTAGCTCCTGAAAAGAAGTCAGAGAACTTTTGTGTATTAATTGTAGCAGAGCTAATGATTACCTTTAAATCATGACGCTTTTGAGTAATTTGCTTTAAAAGTCCTAGGATAAAATCGATATTTAAACTTCTCTCATGAGCTTCATCGACCATTATGACAGAGTACTTAGAGAGCATAGGATCACTCTTTAATTCCTGTAACAGAATTCCATCTGTCATAATTTTTATCCTAGTTGTTTCATCACTAGTATCAGCAAAACGCATAGTATATGCGCATAAATTACCATCTAAATTTAGCTGAGTCTTAATATATTCACAAATAGAGAGGGTTGCGATACGACGAGGCTGAGTAATGCCTATCATACCACTCATATCATATCCAGCTTCCATTAAGATAATTGGAAGCTGGGTAGTTTTACCACTTCCAGTTGGACTTTCAATTACAATAACTTGGTTTTGTGATAAAGCATCTAAAATTTCTCTTTTATGCTTATAGACTGGGAGCTGATGGTAATCGATCAAGATCTATTCTCCTTAAGAATAGCTACAATTGTATTAATGTCTGCAGCAGTAGTATCTCGAGTTATTAAATCTTTTAAGCTTTCTTTTCCTTCATCATCAAACATGATTACATAGCGTGATCCACACTTAGAGGTGTAATCATAGAAAGCTTTCATTTTTTTACCTGGTAAGAGATATGTATCTGTCTTTAGACCTTCACGTCTTAAAATCGATGCACATTTTACAGCTTTAGCTTCCTGTCCTTCTTTTGCATAAATTACAACATCAGCATTAGATACTTCTTTAAGAAGTGGATGCTTTAATTCTTCAAGGGCTGCAAGAAGTCTATCAAGACCAATAGAAGAACCAACCCCTGGTAAGCTCTCTTTGCTGTAAAGAGAAGTGAGGTTGTTATAGCGTCCACCAGAACATACAGAGCCAATAGATGGAAGGTCGTCTAAAAAGGTTTCGTAGACAATTCCTGTATAGTAGTCTAATCCTCTAGTAATTGATGGATCTAAGATAAAGTGCTTTTCAATACCTGCTTCCTTAAGTAGAGCATAGATTTCCTTGAGTCTAATTGAAGCATCACACTCACCACCTGCTAAATCTTCTAAGCGTGCTACGCAGTCTAAGAATTTTTCATCTTCACTTCTAGAGATGTATGAAATAATTTTCTTAGCTTTTTCTTCACTTCCGGTGAGTTCAATAAGCTGCTTGATAACTTCTTCTTCACCAATCTTTCTAAGTTTATCAACTAAGCGAAGGATATCTACGCTCTTATCGAGAATATCATTGTGCTCAAGGAATGTATTAAATAATCCTCTGTGTGAAACATGGAATGTATATCTTTCAATATTTAGAGTCTTAAAAGAGGTATCCATTAATGAAAGAATTTCATAATCAGATAAAGCGTTATCAGCACCAACCATATCAAAATCACACTGAATAAACTCTCTATATCTACCTTTTTGAGGATTTTCACCACGCCATACCTTACTCATGTGGTAGCGTTTAAAAGGAATAGGAAGCATTGAGTAGTTAGTTGCTAAAAAGCGTGCAAAAGGAACTGTGAGATCAAAACGCATTGCAACCTCTCTCTTTCCATTATCCTGGAAATGGAAGATTTGCTTGTCAGTTTCACCACCACCTTTTCCTAATAAAACATTTGTATATTCAAGAGCTGGTGTATCGATTGGAACAAAGCCATAAGATGTAAAAACATCCTCAAGCATTCTCATTATCTTTCTTCTAGGGATTTCTGTCTTTGGAAGACTGTCTCTAAACCCTTTTAATACCAATGGTTCAATCATAATTATTTCTCCAATAGCTATAATTTACCTAAAAATCATATTTTATTCCACTTCGATAAAGAATATGCTCAAAAATATAACTCAAAAAGCAATTACAAATGTTTTAAGATCCTGTATAGTACAAGAATAATCTTCGCCTATAAGGTTTTCAGATAAGAAGTAGTATTTCAGCAAAATCTATATCTAATTATTATTTATATTTTTTTCTTATTGAAGCAAATAATATGCCATATTTAAGAGAATAAATCATCGAGTGTTACTTCATTTTGTACAATACTAGAGTACTTATTTTTAGCAATTCCAAATGTTGTAATTATTACTAAATTGATAGCTTTATTTGTTTTTGTAATACTCTTAAAGACTCCTATTTTGTTTCTTAACTCTTGATTAATATCTTTATCAATTGTGAATTGGTTTATTGAATACTTTATTTCACAAATATTTATTATTCTATCTCTTCTATCAATTAATAAATCAATTTGAGCACCCGGATGAGAATCATCACCTTTTATAAACCATTGTGATTGTTCGCAATAAATACCTGATATTCCAAGTGTTTTTTTTATTTTATCGATATGGTCTTTACATACCTGTTCAAAGGATAGACCTGCCCATGTCCTTCTTGAAGGAGTATCAATAGTATTTACCCAATAATTATCATCAACTTTAGGATTATCTTTCATGAATTTAAAGTAAAAAATTGAAAAATAATCATTCAAAGGATTAAGGCTAATAAGATTAAAGTATTAAACAGTGGAATTAAAATATTTTAAAAGGTTAATAATAGGGAGATTGACTGTACTTCCGTGCTGGAAAGCAGAAATTTACTGCTAATGTGGTCGTTGGACTGCTAGGTAATGAAAGTCCTGATTCAAATAGACTTACACTTGTAACTCCAAAGTCTGAAAATGATGTACGATTACAAGCTACACTTGGTAATCAGAACCCCTTGGGCTTGCCCGTGGGAGCAGTCAGTATATGAAATAATCACGAATAATCAAATATTTATCGTTGTTATGAATATTAAAAAACTAGATAACAACTAATAATAATGAATATTACTACAATAGGTGTTATGCTCAAA
>JAQYFM010000072.1 GCA_028723145.1 Spirochaetales bacterium
TGATATTATAAAGATGCTTAAAGGACAGGTAGCTTATATAATCCATGAGCCTTTTATTAGTAAGGCTAGAAAAATGCTAGTTATCGAGCAATTTCAAAACCAAGAATTAGCTAAACTTCAGACAAAGCAAAACTATAGTGATATTGTTTCTTTCTGTATTGGTATGGCTAACCACTTGAAAAAGCTTTCCTTGCTCGATTTCGATGATGTAGAAATTGTTGCAATGCAAATAGCATTTCCTATAAATGTTTGGATTAACTTATGTGATCGAGAGCCAAATCGAGAAAGTGAAATAATGAATCTTATCGATAGACACTTAAATCAAATCTTTAAAGTCTATGGAAGTAAAAATGGAAAATAAGAAGTCGTTTATGACTTTTATGATAGTTGTAATAATACTATCAGTAATTATTGAAGCACTTATTTGTTTGGGATTTCCTTCTTGGCTATATGCTGTTTTAATGTGGATTCCTACAATATCTGCTGTAATTGCAAATAAAGGTCGGATTAAATGCTTTCGAAGGTGTAAGTTAAAATACATTATTTTTAGCTTGCTTCTTCCTTTTACATATATTGGGATACCTTATTTAATTGTATGGAAAGTATTTCCAGATACCTTCATAAACCAAGGCTCTATTTTATATGTATTAATTGCAATTACTTTAGGTACAGTAATTTCAATGCTTACGGCACTTGGTGAGGAGATAGGATGGAGAGGCTATATGTTTACAACTCTTAATAAAGAGTATGGCCTTAATAAAGCATTAATTGTGACAAGCTTATTTTGGTGTGTTTGGCACCTTCCTCTACTTATATGGGGTTCATACATGAATACTACACCTATTTGGTATAGAATCCCTGCTTTTATTCTTTGTATTTTCCCATTAGGAATAGTAGAAGGTTTACTTACACTTAAAAGTAATAGTATTTGGCCTGCAGCAATATTACATGCAACACATAATAACTACGACCAAGTATTGTTTGGCAAATTAACAAATGGAGAAAAGGTAGGATATTTTGTAAGTGAAACAGGGTTTCTCACAATTATTTTTATCTGGTTTATTGCAGTCTTCTTGTATTTAGATGTTATAAAGGAAAATAAAAATGAAAAAAATATATAAATTATTAACCATGATACTACTAGTATTATCATTAGTATCATGTTTAGCACCACACCTCATTATTTATGATCAAGCTATAAATAATAGGTCTTTAAAAATTAATATTGGTACTGTTTGGGGACGTGAATTATATTGCATAAATGCAAATGCTGGTGACCAATTAAGAGTCTATTATGAAGTAACAGATGGACTAGTAATCTTAGAGATTAAAGATCCAAATAGTAATGTAATTTATAAAGGAAATGGCCAAGAGGTTAGTAAGTTTAAATTAAGATTAACAGATAGTGGTAAATACTCTATTTTAGTTAAATCATTTGGTGCAAACGGTTTTGTTTATATTGATAGGGAGGAAAAGGAAAAATGAAATCATTAGAATCAATTCAAAAAACATTTCATGTTTTTAAAGTATTATCAAAGGTAGCAATGGTATTTTGCATTGTAATTGCATCACTATGTGCTGTTGGTGCCCTTTGTGTTTTTGCAGTTTCTTCAGGTGGTCAAGTATTTTCTCTTTTTGGTCAACCAATTGATAATATAGTTGTTGGTGATGATTATGGTCAAAGCTTAATTGAATTACTATCTTCAATACCTATATTAGTTGCTGATGCAATTTTATATGGCTTATCTTATCGTTATTTTCAAAAGGAAGAATATGATAAAACACCTTTTACAAAATCAGGAGCTAAGACTATTAGAAGTCTTGGAATTCGATTTATATATATTCCTATAATAGCAATAGTTATTGCAGAAGTAATTTGTGTTATCCTTGGAAATGATAACTTGGATAATGTTAGTGAATTTTCAAACCTTTCTTCAGTAATTACTGGAATTGTATTAATCTTAGCTTCTTTAATATTTAATTATGGAGCTGAGCTGGAAGAGAAGGTTAATAATGCTTGAATTAACTAGTCCTGATTTTGGCACTAATGGAGAGATAGGTAAAGATAATACTGGATTTGGTGATGATGTCTCTCCTACACTTGTATTAAGTGGCTTAAGTAATGATGCAAAAAGCTTGGCAATAATTATGGATGATTTAGATGTTCCTTTTGTTAAGGCTTTCAACCATTGGGTTATTTGGAATATTCCTCCTAAATCAGTAATTGAAAAAAATATTCCTTATGGTTCTGAGTGTCCTGATGGCTCAAAACAAGGAATTGGATATGGAAAAATAGATATCGAGGTCCAAAACAGCCTCCATTCATTCATAAGGCTCATCGTTATCAATTTACAGTTTGTGCACTGGATACTCTTTTAGATATACCAACTTTTTCAAAAGAGGAAGATTTAATTAAAGCTATGAATAATCATATTATTCAAAAAGCAAGTTTAATAGGATGGTACAAAATATGAAGGATGTAATAATTTTTGCATCAAAGCACCATGAGAATACGAGAAAGATTGTTCAGACAATACAATCCAATTTTGATATTGATATTATCGATGCTACTGTTACTCAATATTTAGATTTATCAAAATATAATCGAATTTGCTTTGCCTCTGGAATTTGTTATGGCTCTTATTATCCTGAGATAATATCTTTTATCGAGAATAATAATATAAAAGGGCATAAAGTATTGTTAATGCATAGTGCTGGCAATCCAAAAGAAGCACAAAGTAACAAGATAAAAAGTTTAATTGAAGTATTTGGCGGTCAACTATTGGGTGTTTTCTGTTGTAAAGGTTTTGATACCTATGGACCATTTAAACTAATTGGAGGGATTAATAAAGATCATCCAGATGAAAAAGATATAAATAATGCAATTGAATTCTTTAAACATTACTTCGAACTACTTCAAAGTTAGTTTGAAGTAACTTTGAAGTAGACAATAATTATTCGAAATAATTAATTTTATTATAAAGAGTTATATTAGTATCAGAAATTAAAACTGTAACCTATATATGGGGTAATTACATAGTTTCCAATATTAATTGGAGAATCTGTATATGTATTGGTTCCTAGAGTTCTTTCGACAAATCTTCCCCAAACAGGTAGTTGTCCTTTTACACCAAGTCTAATAGAAGATACTTCGCCTAAATTATATGAAAGGCTAACATCACCAATAATATTTACCATATATGTTGAAAATTCAAAGAAAGTGACTCGCTTTCTACCAACAGCTAATTCAGCACCTATATTAGTGGCAATACTAAAACTATTTGACAAATTAAATTTGTAAGTTGGATAAATTGCAAAGCCTAATGTAAAAGGACTTTTATCTTCAACTGCCGTTCCATTTTTAAAATGAAGTAATGGAGCATTTGCAGAGAGAGAAGTACCTAAACCAAATCCATTATCAGAGTAG
>JAQYFM010000073.1 GCA_028723145.1 Spirochaetales bacterium
CAAGATTTATCTTCATAATTTATTATATCACATGCATATGTTTTAGTAATTACTATTTTGCGCTTTCATCTCGGAAATTGAATTACCGAGGATTCCCGCTTAATATCCTAAACTTTTTGCATCACTACTTAAACCACTTAAGACAAGTGTAGGAGAGATATCGTCACCAAATCCAGTATTTTCTTTACATATCTCTCCATTTGGACCAAAATCAGGACTTGTTATTTCAAGCATTATTAACCTTTTCTTCTAACTCAGCACCATAATCAAATATTAGGGAAGCAAGAATTAATACAATCCCTGTAATGACTGAAGAGAGATTTGAAAAATCACTAACATTATCCAAACTATCATTTCCTAGAACAATACAAATTGTTTCTGCAATTATTATTGCTATTATAGGAATATAAATATATTTAATTCCAAGTTTTCTAATTGTCTTTGCCCCTGATTTTGTAAAAGGGGTTTTATCATACTCTTCTTTTTTTAAATAGCTATATGAAAAACCAAATAATATAGCATCAGCAACTAATATAGGTATTGAAGATAAAATTTCAATTAAGCTTTGATTATAATCATTACCAACAACAATATTATCAATTGGTTGACCAAAAAGAGAGAATACGTGACCACCAGAAGAAACTGCAAAAACACAAAGAGAACCAACAGCACATAGAGCTGCAATTACAATGCAAAATACCATTGCTACCTTTGATAATACTTTAAATACATGAAATGTTTTTTGAATTGAATCTAATGATTTCATTTTACCTTTTCCTCCTTATCTATATAAACAAAACCGTTTGCCCCATATGATTTAATTAAAATAGTGTATTTACCACTATCTCTTAATCTTAATTTAAACTTACTAACCTCTTGTCCATTTCCTTTATAAATTACATTACTATTTGGGTCTTTTATCTCTAATATCATTAGCCCATCTGTTACTTCACAATAGACTCTTAATTGGTCATCAGCATTTGCATTTATGCTATATAATTCACGTCCCCAAACAGTACCAAGATTAATTTTTAATGACCTATTATTTGAAACTTGATCATAAATAATAATGTGTGGTGCCAAACATGATACTAATGACAATACTAGTAGTATCATGAATAATAATTTATATACTTTTTTCATTTTTACTTTCCTTGCTAACATCTAAATACAAAAAGACTGCAATAAACCAGATAAGAATAATTGTGTAAATTCCTGTTTCACTCACAAAATATCCCACTTTTTCTCCATATGTTAATTGTCCAAACAATACTTGGTCGTAATTATTATGTGTTGCATGCAATATTGCTGCAGGCCAAACACTATTACTTTTTAATGTAATTAATCCTTCAACCACTCCTAAAGGGAAAATACAAAGAATAAACGCAGGAATTCTATACCAGATAGGTGTAGTATTCATGTATGAACCCCATATAAGTAAAGGAAGGTGCCAAATACACCAAAATAAACTTGTTACAATTAATGCTTTATTAAGGCCATACTCTTTATTAAGAGTTGTAAACATATAGCCTCTCAAACCTATCTCTTCACCAAGTGCCGTAAGGAGTGAAATTATTGTACCCAAGGTAATGACGATTAATACATATAAAATAGAGCCTTGGTTTATGAAGGAATCTGGAAATACTTTCCATACAATTATATAAGGTATCCCAATATAGATAAAAGGAAGAAGCAAGCTAAATAAAATGTATTTTAGCTTACATCTTCTAAAGCAATGAAGCCGACCTTTATTTGCAATTACAGCAGATATTGCAGGAATCCACATTAAAACAGCATATAGCCAAGAGGGGAATCCCAAACAAATAAGAGCTTCAACAATCAATGATAGTGTTATTACAACAACCATAAAGGTCATAAAAGACTTCTTATTTTTTATTTTTAATTCCATAGATTTTAAAGATTTGATTTAAGTGTCTATCGATAAGATCCATTATTTCACTTTCTCGATTTGGCTCTCGATCACATAAGTTAATCCAAACATTTATAGGAAATGCTATTTGCATTGCAACAATTTCTACATCATCGAAATCAAGCAAGGAAAGCTTTTTCAGGTGGTTTACCATACCAATACAGAAAGAAACAATGTCACTATAGTTTTGCTTTGTCTGAAGTTTAGCTAATTCTTGGTTTTGAAATTGCTCGATAACTAGCATTTTTCTAGCCTTACTAATAAAAGGCTCATGGATTATATAAGCTACCTGTCCTTTAAGCATCTTTATAATATCA
>JAQYFM010000074.1 GCA_028723145.1 Spirochaetales bacterium
TTTTAATTACAAAGAAGAAAGTTTATCACTATTAACTGCACGAGCTAAATCAATTATTTTGTTTAAAGATAGAGTCTCAGCTCTTTCACTACCAAGTAAATTAGCTTGGCTTAAAACACTATCAATAGCCTTAAGGTTTAATGCCTTAAGGTTATTTTTTATTGTCTTTCTTCTTTGTGAAAAGATTAATCTATTAACCTCTAGAAAAGTTGCTCTAAGATTTTCTTCAACCAAGCTTTCTTTTCTCTTTTCCATTACAACCACAGCACTTTCAACTTGAGGCTCAGGATAAAAACACCCCTTTCTTATTACAAAGGCAAGTTGTGGGATGTAATCTAATTGACAAAGAGTTGAAAATGAGGAGTAATCATCAGAATTCTCATGAGCACAAATTCTTTCTACTACTTCTTTTTGAAGAGTAAAGACCATTCTTTCAGGAAGAATACTACTTTCAATTAATCTTGCAATAATTACAGAGCCTACATTATATGGAAGGTTTCCATAGATAATATCAGGAACCTCACTTTCTTTAGCTATTGTCTTTAATGCATCACCTTGGATAAGTGTAAATTTTTCTTCATCTCCAAAAGCTCTATCTTTTAATAATCTACAAAATCCATTATCAATTTCAAATGCCTTTACAGATGCTTTTTCTTTTAAAACTAAAGCTGTAATCGAGCCCATGCCTGGACCAATTTCCCAAGTAGTAGTTCCAGCTTTTGCACCAATTTTTTCAGCTATCATTGCTCTTGCATTATGGTCTATTAAAAAGTTTTGACCAAACTTTTTACTCATAGCAAGGCCTTCACTCTCTAAAGCACTAACAACTTCTTTTACACTATCATAGTTAAGGTTCCACATACAAAAGGAAGAATAACTTACTTATTCTTCCTTTTCAATCGTCCTAAAGCAATTATTAACAAGGTAAGAAATAATAAAATGAAGTAAACATTTAGGTTTTCTTGAAGTTTTATTTCAGAGCCTTTTCTTAAAACATATTCTAATACTATGTAAATCTTATCCAATATAATTAATGCTTTACTATTAAATAAAGAAACAATACTTATAACCATGTAGATATAAATTAATACTCCTGCAATAGGAGAAGTAATAATTGAACTTACTTGATAAGTACCAAATAGATAATATGATACAGGGATTGTGAATATTAAAGCACCTATAGTAACAAGAAATGGCATTATTAAAACTTCTGGAAGCACGATAAAACTATCGATGCTATCAAGTAAGAATTTTGGGAGCGTCATAATTCCACAAAGTGAAATATAGGAAAGCATTGTTGAAATAGTCATAATACTGTCTTTAAAGAAAAGTAACTGAATAACAAAACAGAAAACTAAAGCATCTATGTTTTTATCAAACTTAAATAGGATAAAAGTTAAGCTTAATATGTAGGCTCTTATCAATGAAGGCTTTGGGCCAATAAATAATATGTATAAGGTTAGTAGAGATAAAGATATTATCTTTGCATATTTCTTTGTAAAAATAGGCGTTAAGACAAAAGTAATAAGCGAAGAAAATAAAGCTAAGTGCATACCAGAGAGTGCTAAAATATGGCTATTTCCACTATTTCTAGCAAGAGTAGTCAATTCGCTATCATTTGATGGTGTATAGCCAAGTAGTAGCATTGTTGATAGCTCTCGGCTACTAATTGAAGAAAACTTTTCAAATATTTTTGATCTAGTTCTATTTAAATTACTCCGATTTAGTAAGGTATAGTTTTTTGCATTAAAAGAAGAATTTTTAAGCTTTCCACTAAATGAAACAACATCTCCATAGAATAAGGAAGGACCTATATAATTTACGCCTATTCTTCCTTTACAAGTTGCTACATCACCATTTTTTAAATTTGCTTCTAAAAGTTTTATTACACATCTCTTTTGGCCCCATGAAGCAAGTTTGCTATCTTCCTTAACAATTCCCGTGATGGCAACACACTTTTCATCAATAAACGAAAATGAAACAAACTCTTCATTTTGAAGCATCCCTACTCTAAATAAACAAATAATTGTAATAGAAAATATAATTATTATTTTTACAAAGCTCTTACGATATCGAAAAAAATAATTAGCACTTAAAATTAATATTATTACCCAAGCTCTTTGCTGGGTATATATAAAAAATAAAAGTTGAGAAAGTAATATTGCTTCTATCATATTAATAATAGAAGTAAAGTTTAAAAAAATATGCAGGACTCACTTTGAATCCTGCAAAATTCTTTAATTAAGCACCACGCTCAAAGAATACTTCACAAATATTATTTCCACTCAAGTCTTTAATAAAGAGTGAAATATATGGTGTATATGCTGTTACTCTTACTTGCATTACAGTTTGAGCATTTGTATTAGAAGAAAAATCAATTGTACTCTTAACGCTACCATCAACAGTCTTGTTTTCATTATGATCAAAACACCACCATAATGAACCTTCACTATAAGATGATACAGAATTACCATTTACACCAAGATTAAGAGTGTAGTCCTTCTGTTCCCAAGCCCAAGCAGTTCCTGAGAAAGTTGTTTTAGTTCCAGCAATATCTTTTGAGTTATAGATAATACCATAATCTCTAACAGCAATATCAATTGAACCACTTACACCCTCTTCCTTTAATCTTGTATCGGTGTAGTATGAAATTGTAACAACCCCACCCTTACCATTATCTTTAGTCGGAGTTACAACACCATTATTAACTGTTGCAATAGATGAATCACTAGTTGTCCATTGAAGATTATTTTCAACAGAATATTCTTTACCATTTACAGCTGTAACAGTAACAAAATTCTTTAAATCTACACTCTCGTATAATGAATTAAGAATTGTTACTCCATTTTTACCTCTAATTAAATAGCTTGTTGGAAGACTATTGTTAAAGGTAATTTCTTTAACAGGAATAAATGATTTTAACTCAACTGAAGCAGAAGCACCTGTAGCTTTAATTGTAGCAGTAATGGTAACACTACCATCAGTAAGTGCTGTAACAACACCGTTTTCTACTGTTGCAATAGAACTATCAGAAGATGTCCATTCAACTTCAGGTGCAATTGAAACAAGGTTTTCAAATTCTGTTTCAAGTGTTAATGGTTCACCATACTTAACTGTACTACTATCTGCTTTGAGATAAATATTACCTGGGTCATTTTCGATGTAACCAAAATTAATTGTTGCACTATAGGTATATCCATCTTTAACAACTGCAAACATTAAAGTATTTGCAGTTTCTACTGCAAAGGTATTTAAATAATTATTTGTTGGTAAAATTGTATACTCCTTAACTGCATTGAAATCACCACTTACAAGCTTCTTACCATTTAAATACCAAGCATAATCAGTAACACCTTCAATTTCATTTGTAAGTTTTAATGAAAGTGCATCATTTTTTGTCATATGAGGATTAATACCTGCACCAGATTTAAGTGCGCTAAGCAGTTCTACACTTGTTAATTCATTTGGAAGCTCAATTGTAATTGATGGTCCCATAATAAGTGTTGAGGTTTCTAAAGATGGAAGAGAATCAAAGGTAGAGTCCTCACACTTTGCAACTACAGTATAAGTATAGTTTACACTTGTATAGACATCTGTATCTGTATAGGATGTTTGGTTAACCGTTTTTTCAACACTATTACCATCACCAGTTCTTGTGACTACATAACTAGTTGCTCCCTCAATTCCATCCCATGAAACTAAAATGCCATCATCAACACTCTTTGATGTTACAGTAGGATTTTTAAGAGCAATTACTATTTCTTTAGAAACATACTTTGTTGGATCATCATCACTTGTTGCAGTAATAGTGTATTTACCAGAAAGTGGGAATAATATTGTCTTGTTACCACTAACAGTAGCACCTTCACTTACAGTTAATGTATAGTTTCTATTAGATGCAGTAACTGGTAATACTTGAGCAATTACATCGGTGTGTCCACCCATAGAAAGCTTTGAAGGTATTTCACTAGCAAAGTTAATACTAGAAACCATAACTCTAGTTCTAAAGTCTGAAATTGCTTCTAAGACAGTTGAGTGGCCAAAGTCACTTGTATTGTAGAAGTATACACTATAAGTTTTATCTGTACTTAAACCAGTAAAGGTTGCACTACCTGGATTTACACTATCTTGGTTGTAAACAAACTTCTGAGTTGAGCCCTGTTGAGTTCCATTATTATCCTTAACCCAAACATATAATGTACCTTCATATGCACCTGTTGATAGTTTAGGATAGTTCCATGTTACAACCATTGATGATGCAGGATCAGGGCCATATGATGCAGTTACAGTTGCAG
>JAQYFM010000075.1 GCA_028723145.1 Spirochaetales bacterium
TGTAAGTTACTATGTTCATGAGGATGGTTCTATTTTAGGTTATGAGCCAACTAAATACTCAACAGATGATGTTTGTGAAAGTAGAATTTTATTTGATCTTTATCATATAACTGGTAAAGAGAAATATTTAAAGGCAATTGATCTTACATTCTCTCAAGTTAAAAATCATCCAAGAACTAAAGAGGGTAACTTTATCCATAAAGCAATTTATCATGATCAAATTTGGCTTGATGGATTATTTATGATGCAACCATTTTATACTCGCTATCAAAGTGAGTTTGGTAAGAAGGATTACTCAGATATTGTTAAACAATTTTCTAATGTAAGAGCAATAATGTACGATGAAAAAGCAGGTCTTTATTACCATGGTTATGATAGCTCAAGAACTCTTTTCTGGGCTGATAAGAAAACTGGACTAAGTAAGAATTTCTGGCTCAGATCTATTGGTTGGTTCTTAGTTGGACTTGCTGATGTATATGGGTATATCGAAGAAGACCATGTAGAAGATAGAGCTGTAATAAAGGATATCTTTGTTCAGGCAGTTGAAGGCATAATGCGCTATCAAGATGAAAAGACTAAGATGTTCTATCAAGTACCAAATTTCCCTGGTAGAGATGGAAACTACATTGAAACCTCCGGTTCTGCAATGGTTTCATATGCACTATTGAAGGGTGCAAGACTTGGTATGTTAAGTAGTGATTATGCTCAAAAGGGTGCAGAAATCTTCAACGGTATTGTTGAAAACAAGATGAGTGCTGAAAATGGTGATTTAAACCTTAAAGATATTTGTCTTGTAGCAGGTCTTGGTCCGGAGAATAATACTCGTCGTGATGGTTCTTATGAATACTACATTTCAGAACCTATAGTTGAAAATGATGCGAAGGGTGGTGGTCCTTTTATTATGGCTTATACAGAGATGAAAAAGCTTTCTTCAAAATAAGAGATATCCATGAGAGGTAAGATTATTCTTGCCTCTCAATTTTATACTCTGTTGGACTTACATTAAAGTTTCTTTTAAAGATTTTCGAAAAGTAGCTCATATCATTAAAGCCACATTCACTAGCTATATCTGAAATTTTCTTATCTGTTGTGATAATTAAGTATCGAGCTCTATCAATTCTCTTTTTTAACACATATTGCATAGGTGATAATCCTATTGTTTGCTTAAAGCTCTTTAATAATACACTTTCACTAACAGCAATTAGCTTAGAAAGCTTATCATTATTAAGCTCTTCACTTAAGTTATCATCAATGTATCTTAATACCTTCTTGATACGATTATAGGTAATTCCATCATGAGAATTTATTTTTTGATTTATCTTAATATTTTCATTAAGTTGTCTTAATGCTCTTGTGATATGAAAGCGTGCTTCGTTTTCATAGTCATAGCTTTCGGTGTTTATCACATCATATGCCAACATCATGTTTTTTGTTACATTTCTTTCCCATTCTTCTTTATCAGATAGAACAAGATATGAAAGCTTATCATTATCAAGAAGTGGAAATATAACTTCTTGATAAAAAATACTATTCTCACTTCCAATTAATGAGTGGTGGAAAACTAAAGATTTAATCTTTGCATTTCCATATGCTGAGTGTAGGTGTCCTGAGTTAATGAATATAGCACTACCTGCTGTTAAGTTAACTTCTGTTTTATCAATATGTAGTTTTGATTTACCCTCATAAACATGGATAAATTCAAGTTCTTCATGCCAGTGTACTCCTACTTTTTCTATTGAAAGATCTTCATCATAGCAAGCTATTGGAAATAGTATATCCCCATGAGCTTCAAGTTCTCTTTTTGTTGAATCTGTTTTAGTAACACACTTAGAATTAACCATATGACGATTTTATCATAGAAAATAGCTTGATTAATCATATTTATTTACTCTTTTTGATTATATCATCATACTATGACAACATTATTATTGTTCGTTATTTACATATCTTTTATCAGTCTTGGCCTTCCTGACTCTATCTTAGGGTCAGCTTGGCCAATTATGTATCAAGAGTTAAATGTTCCTGTATCGTATGCAGGAATAATTGCTATTATTATTGCCTTTGGAACAATTGTTTCAAGCTTGCAAAGTGACAGATTAACATTAAAACTGGGAGCTGGTAAGGTTACTGCTATAAGTGTATTATTGACTGCTTTTGCCCTCTATGGATTTTCAATTTCCTCAAGCTTCTGGATGCTTTGTTTATTTGCTATACCTTATGGCCTAGGGGCTGGTAGTGTTGATGCTTGCTTAAATAACTATGTAGCTCTTCACTATAAGGGATGGCACATGAGCTTACTGCATTGTATGTGGGGAGTAGGTGCTGTTACTGGACCTAATATTATGGCATTTGCATTAACAAGAAACTTGGGGTGGAATAAAGGCTATCTATATATTTCAATCTTGCAAATGATATTAACAGCTATTCTTTTCTTTAGCCTTCCTATTTGGAAAAAGAGAGAAAAGGTAGTAGATGGCAAAGAAGCTAAAACCTTAACTCTTAGAGAGGTTGTTAAAATAAAGGGCGTAAAGGAAGTTTTGATATGTTTCTTTTGCTATTGTGGTGTTGAGCAAAGTGCAGGGCTTTGGGCTAGTTCATATTTAAATTTATATAAGGGCGTTAATGCTGAGGAAGCAGCACGCTTTGCCTCTATGTTCTTTATTGGAATTACTGTTGGTCGTGGTTTAAATGCTTTTATTGCAATGCATTTAACTGATAAAACAATGGTTAGAATAGGTCTTGTTATAATAGCAATCGGGCTTATTTGTATGTTTATCCCTGGCCCTGCCTTGCTATCATTATGTGGTCTTATTCTAATAGGCCTTGGATGTGCTCCAATTTATCCAAGTCTAATTCATGCAACACCAACATCTTTTGGTGCTGATAAATCACAAGCTGTAATTGGCATACAAATGGCATTTGCCTACATTGGTGTACTTGCTTTACCGCCTCTATTTGGTGTTATCGCAGACATTACTTCAATTGCTTATTTACCAATTTATATAACAATTTTATTTCTTGTGATGTTATTTTCTTTTGAAAGACTTCAAAAGAAGATTAAATAATTTCACCTTTCCATGAGTTAATTCCTCCAAATTCAATGATAGATGTATATCCTAGCTTTGAGAGTTTGGAGGAAGCTTGTTTACTTCTATTTCCACTTCTGCAATATACAAATATTAATTGGTCTTTATTAGGAAGCTCTTTTATAGTGTTTTTTCCAATTGTTTCATTTGGAATATTTATGGCCCCTTTGATGTGTCCTGACTCATATTCACTCTTTGTTCTTACGTCTAAAATAATATAATTATTAGAATCATTCATCATTTTCATAGCTTCATCAGAAGTAACACTTTTATAGCTTGCGTTTATGCAAGATATGAAAGAAAGCGAGAGCATTAAAAATAAAAATATTCTTTTCATACTATTATCTTACTATTTTATTCCCTTATTGATAATCTTTATATATGAGAAGAAAAGATAGAGAAGTAACAAATAGAGAAGATATTTTAAGAATTGTTAATGATGCAAAGTATTTGCACCTTGCTCTTTTTGATGGAGAGTACCCATATATTGTTTCAATGCACTATGGTTTTGTAGATAGTGACCCAATAGTTTTCTATATGCACTCAGCAAAAGAGGGGCATAAGATTGATTTAATCAGAAGTAATTGTAATGCAGCTATAACTCTTGAATGTAATGTAATACTTCAAGAAAGTTCAAATGCTTGCTCATATACTTCAACGTTTTCATCAATATTTGCAAAGGGTAAAGTTTTTCTTGTAGAAGATAATGAGGAGAAAAAGAAAGCTTTAGAGTTAATCATGAAAAACCAAAGTGGTAAGCATTTTGATATTAAAGATAATATGGCTTCTTCTGTAGCAATTATCAAGTTTGTAGCAACAGAGCTTAGTGCAAAGGAAAAGAAGTGATAATAAGAAAGATTAAGGAAAGTGAAATTAATCAATTAGAGAGCTTTTTATATGATGCTCTTTATGTTCCTGAAGGTGCTTTACCATTTGACTATGACATAATCTATAAACCTGAACTTCAGGTTTATATTTCTGAGTTTGGAAAAGAAATTAGCGATGTTTGTCTTGTTTGTGCTCTTGATGATAAGTTAGTCGGTGCAGTTTGGGGACGTATCATGGATGATTATGGACACATTGATGATGATACTCCTTCACTTTGTATATCAATAAAAGATGGTTATAGAGGAAAGGGTATTGGTACTAATCTTTTAAATGGCATTGAAAAGGTTTACCATGATATGGGTTATAAACGTCTTTCTCTTTCATGTCAAAAAGCAAATAGGGCTGTAAACTTATATAAAAGACTTGGATATAGAGTTTTTGAAGATAAAGGGGATGAGTACATAATGGTACTCGATTTATAAGTTATGAAGGTAAAGAAAATTGCAATTGTAAGTCTATCAAAAGGAATTTTGGGTGAGGACTTCGTTTCTCATGAAGTAAAGCTAGGTGAAGAAAGAATTAAGAATCTAGGTATTAATCTTTGTTATATGCCTAATGCTTTAAAGGGTTTAGAGTATTTAGAAAACCACCCAGAAAAGCGTGCAGAAGATTTAATTAATGCCTTTTCAGATCCTACTATCGATATGATTTTATGTTCAATTGGTGGGGACGATACTTATCGCTTGCTTCCATATCTTTTTGAAAATGATGAGTTAAAAAAGGTTATTAATCCTAAAATCTTTTTAGGTTTTTCTGATTCAACAATTAACCATTTCATGCTTAATAAACTAGGTGTAAAAACCTTTTATGGACAATCTTTTTTATCTGATGTATGTGAGTTATCTAGCACTATGCTACCTTATACAGAATATTATTTTAAAGAATTACTAACAACAGGAAAAATTGAAAAAATAGAACCGTCTCCTGTTTGGTATGATTCACGTTCTGATTTTAGTTCAAATGCTATTGGTACTATTACAAGTAGCCATCAAAATGAAGGCTTTGTGCTTTTGCAGGGTAGTCCAACTTTTTCAGGTAAAATATTGGGTGGTTGTATTGATACAATTTATGACATCTTTGATAACACAAGATATAAGAACTCTCCAATTCTTTGTGAAAGATATAAACTATTCCCTTCTATTGAAGAGTGGAAAGGCAAAATACTATTACTTGAAAGTAGTGAAGAAAAAGCTTCTCCTGAAAAGTATAGAACTATGATTAAAACACTAAAGGATTTAGGAATTTTTAAAGTAATTAGTGCTCTTTTAATAGGTCAACCTATGGATAGAACCTATGAATCTGAATACATACAAATATTAAAAGACGTTATTGATGATGAGTCATTACCAATTGTTACAAATATTAATGTAGGACATTCTTTACCAAGATGTATTATTCCATTTGGTGTAATGTCTCATATTGATGTAGATAAGCAGGTGATTGAGTTTGAATATTAAAGAAAGAGCTAAGGAATTAAAAAGCAAAATACCTGTAGTTTTGCTATCACTTAAGGATAGTAGAACACCTTGGTATGCAAAAATATTAGCTGCTTTAACTATTTCTTATGCGCTTTCTCCTATTGATTTAATCCCTGATTTTATTCCTATTCTTGGGTATTTAGATGATATTATTATTCTTCCATATTTAATTTTATTAACAATGAAATTAATACCTCAAAAAGTATGGGAAGAAAATATTTTAAAAGGTGAAAACTTGAAACTACAAAAGAAGTGGTACTATTCTCTTCTAATAATAGCTATATACATAATCTTGATTATTTGTATTTTGATTAAAATTTTTTAATTGTATATGATGTAATTAAATAAACTAGTCAAGTTTATTGATATCATAGTTTTAAATAAATATTTTTAAGCATTTTACTTCTATTATTCATAGGAGGTAATAAAAAGTAAGAG
>JAQYFM010000076.1 GCA_028723145.1 Spirochaetales bacterium
CACTTTAATGATTCTTTAATAGTTTTAGAACTGTAATGGTATATAACATCCTTACATTTCACTATTTTGTCTTCATTTTCATTATCATCCGGAATTTCTATTAACCTTTCATCAAGACGACTAGCAGAATAACTTTTAGTCCAAGTATTTTTTATCTAAGATTGATCTTTTAAACTATCATTAGGAAATGCATTACTAATACTACTTGCATCTATCTCAACAACGGTGCCATGCTTTTCAACATAATTACGAACATAGTAAAAAATCATGCAGATATTTGGGGCAGTTGTATATTCAAATGTAGTATAGCATAGAAGTCTACCACTATGGATTTCTAATTAGTATTTATATATAAAGAGGTTAATTGAAAACTTAAATGCAACCCAATATTTTGTCTTACAATAATGTTATTTATACTGATATATATATTTTGAATGGAAGGGAATACGTGAAAAAAATAATTACATTTCTAATGGTCATTACACTTTCGATATCGTTGGTTTTTGCTGCAACAGCAGGAGGACGTAATGCATTAAATTCTGCAAAGAGGTATTTGACATATATGCCATTTTCCTATCAAGGGCTTGTTGAACAACTTGAATTTTAGGGATTTACTTCATCCCAAGCAGAATATGGTGCTTCAAAAGCATATAAGTAATATTCTAACAAGTGCCTAAGTTATACATTGTGACTGCTTAGGCACTTAAGGTCATTGAATATGATAATTTAAGGGTAAGCTATTAGAATAACCGATTTTTCATATGATAGAAGTATATTAAAAACGGATTGAAATATTCATTACTCGATATCATTAGAGAGCAATTCCCCTACTTAGACTTGTGATAAACCTAGCTGGTATTGGCCTTCTTAATTTCCAAACAATACTCATAGGTTTTGAACCTTCATGCTGAACATACTCTGCAGATCCAAGCAATGTAAAAGGAACAGCACCATATTTGTCATTTTTCTTTTCTCTTACAAAAAGAAGAATATTACTACCCATGCTTTTATGATTGATATAACGTTGTCCCATAGGACTACTATCAGATGTAGTACTCTGGCTCTGCCAGTGGAATAAGGATGAGTTAATTGCATAATCCTCATATCGAGTTGATGGAGTAAACTCTTTTTCTGATTTATTTAAGGTAATTAAGAAAATATCTGTTTTCTTATCTTTTATATACAACACTCCTTGTCTCATTGAATCAATATTATAATACCCCAAGCCCGCTAATATCTGGTCACGAGTATAAGTACAATAAGCATCCAAAGGATTAACTGAATTAATATCAACAGGATAATCAATAAAGCTAATATTCTTTAGATTAAGCTTAAATAATTCAATTAATTCCTTTTTAATTAATGGAGAAGCTTCTACTTCTTTAAGTGTTTTAATTCTTGTATATCCAGTCTTTTCAGCATTTACATGAATAGTAAACCTAAACATATCTAGGATAGCTAAATCCTCTGCAGAATAAGACTGCTCATCAAAGCTAATACCTGATTCTAAAATTCTTATCATTGTTTTTAAGAATCGTTGAGAATCAACCGTTGCGAACTTTGGGAAAGCTGTTTTCATTGCGTTATCAAGAATTTCATCATTATTTTTCAATACACCAGCTTGAATACAAAGTTTATAGAAGCTATCAACCTTATAAAGGTCCCGAATGTTAACCTGAGAATAGTCAATAAATTTCTCCAAGGTTATCTGCTTTTCAATTTCAGCAAATTCTTTTATTAAGTTAATTATTTTTTGTCTTTCGCCTAAAGCAGCACTTATGTTGTTGAGAATTATTTCTTTAGATACTTTATCTAGTTCAATATAGCATCCCTTTGGAACACGAGAGAAATCCTCTTTAATCTCATATTTTATTTCACTAGGCTTAACACCTCCAATTGATGCAAGCTTTTCAGCAAATTTGTAGTTTTTATTTGCCTGCCCAATGAAATCAAAAACTGTCAAAAATTCCTTACCTTCACTTATTCTTAATCCGCGTCCAAGCTGCTGTAAGAATACAGTTAAGGATTCAGTAGGACGAAGGAACATTATTGTATCAATACAAGGAATATCAACACCTTCGTTGTATAAATCTACAACAAATATAAAGTTTATTTTTCCTTCTTTTAATTTACCAATAGCTGATTTTCTATCATCAGGAGATGAATTAGAATCAAGATTAATAGCCTTCAGGCCATTCATACAAAAGAAATCTGCCATAAATTTAGCATGGTCTTGTGAAACACAAAATCCTATGCAATGTATAGTAGCAAGATCATTAATATATTTTTCGAGAGTATTAATTATTAACGTAGCTCTCTTCTTAGCAGCTATTTCATCTATAGCATAAATTCTTTCAAGTTCTTCAGTATCATATCCGCTTCTTGTCCATTTTAATGTAGACAGGTCTGTACCATCACTAACACCAAAATAATGAAAAGGACATAGCAGCTGTCTATCAATAGCTTCACCAAGACGTATTTCAGCAGCAAAATGCTGACCATCGAAGTATTTCAATATATCTTCACCATCCATTCTCTCTGGAGTAGCAGTTAATCCAAGTAAAACCCTTGGTTTAAAATAGGAAAGAAGGTCCTGATATGATACGGCTGAAGCATGGTGAAATTCATCAACAATGATAAAATCATAATAATCAGGAGACAGCCTTTCTGTTAAATTTTTAGAGTTAATAGATTGTATAGATGCAAATAAATAATCAGTTTGCTCTGGCTTGTAATCTCCAACAAGCATATCTCCAAAATTAGGATCCTTAAGTATGGTTCTAAAGCAATAACGGCTTTGTAAAAGGATCTCCTCTCTATGAGCTACAAATAATAAGCTGTTCCTTTTACCCGGATGATTTTCCCTAAAACGACGATAATCAAATGCTGAAATTACAGTTTTTCCAGTACCTGTTGCAGCAACAACAAGGTTTCTAGAATTATTGTTTAATACTCGTTCTGCTTCCAGCTTATCTAATATTACCTGTTGGAAAGGATAAGGCTGAATATCAAAACTGAAAAAACTCTTTCCTGATTTTTCTTTAATTTGCCTTTCACTACTTAATGCTTCTTTTAATTTATCAAAGTCTTCAATTGTGTATGGAGTGAAACTATCATTATTCCAATAGATATCAAATGTACTTTGCATTTGTTGAAACACATCAGGTTGATCAGTAGATGTAATTTTTACATTCCATTCTCTTCCATCGGTTATCGCAGCACCTGATAAATTCGAAGAGCCAATATATGCAGTATTGAAACCAGTGTTTCTGTAAAACATATATGATTTAGCATGAAGTCTAGTATGCTTAGTATCATAAGAAATTCTTATTTCTGTATTAGGTAGCATTGATAATTGTTTAACTGCATTTAAATCAGTAGCGCCCATATATGTAGTAGAAATTATTCTTAGCTTTCCACCTCTACTAGTAAATGATTGTAAAGAGCTTCTAATCATATCTAGTCCACTTACCTTTAAAAATGAAACAAGCATGTCAATTCTATCAGCTGTAACTATTTCTCTATTTAATTCATTTACAAGCTTCATATCAGTATCACCTGTAAATAAATAACTATGAGTTAAAGAAGATAAAGGCCTTTTCTTTTCAGGAAGTAATAGTTCTTGTCGTTGTTTTATCTCGACAAGGGATTGATTTTCATCCATTAATCTATAATTGTTAAATGATTCATCGACTTTATTTGAGAGTAAAGAAACAATATCATTTACAAGCTTAAATTGAGCTTTTTGATCACCTGATTGATCTAATGCTTCTCGTACAGCACTTTTTATATACTGACTTAATAGTATTGAAG
>JAQYFM010000077.1 GCA_028723145.1 Spirochaetales bacterium
TGAATACATAGATTTAATTTGGCTATCATTTGAAAGCTTCATAAGGCATCTTAATCTTTTAATTTCATCATCATGAATTAGTAAATTCACAATTTCCTTTTGTTTTTTAAATAGGATTTCTTCACTAATATTTTTCTCTTCACTTTCCTTTAAAGCTATTTGAGAAATAACAGCATCAAGCTTTTTACAAGAATGGTTATACACTTCTTCAAAGATTTCCTTCTTACTTTTAAAGTGTTTGTATAATGAAGGAGCTTTAATTGAGCAACGCTCTGAAATCATTGCAACACTAACTCCTTCATATCCATGCTCGGAAAAAAGAATTAAAGCTTGTTTTAATATTTTCTCTTTTGTAGTCATAGCCAAAATCATAGGCTAATAAAAATTAGCCTGTCAAGGAATGATTACATCAAAATTAAAACTAAACTCATTTTCTTTTAACTTATATTCATCTCTGAGTTCAGGCCCACACGCAGCAGAGCCAACACCACTCATCTTATAGTCGATGTGTAGATTTAGCCCTTCCTCTTTAAGTTCATAGTCATGTTCCTTTTCAAGAATCTGAGCAACAGAATACATTGAAGCATTAAAGGAGAAAGGTGTTGTGCTTTGAATTACTATACCATTAACCTTTACCAAATAGGTATTGAAGAGACTTCCATTTTCTTGAGGTTTAATGTGATGCTCAAAAAGATTTCCAACTTTATCCTCGAAGTATCCTAAGTAGGATGCTTGGTTTTTATCTAAGTAAGAATCATAAGGGCCCATTCCATAGTAATAAAGCTTATCCTTGTTACTACCATTTAGATAGAATTTTAAGCCAAAGCGAGGAAGATATGGATAATCTTCACACTTTTTGCACTCCAAATTAACAATTAAAACACCTTCCTCGAATGCATTAACTAGCTATGAATTCAAAGGTAAAAAAGGCTTTGATAAGATGCAGGAGATTATGGCTAAAGTAAGAGAATGCGATAAAACCTCCTTTGCTGGTTACTCTCTTGTTTCTAAAGGCGATTACAAACTTGGTAGTATTAAATACATATGTGGCAAAACAGAGTCAACAAACCTACCAAAGAGTGATGTATTAAAGTTCTGTCTATCTGATAATGCACCATTTGTTGTACGTCCTTCTGGCACAGAACCAAAATTAAAGATTTATACATCTGTTTCAGCAAGTGACCCAACACTTCTTGATGAAAAGACAAAAGAGATGAAGAAAGAGCTTGAAGAGCTATTCGGACTATAAAAAATAATTAACAAGTAACCTGCTTTTTATATCAGCAGGAAGTGATTTATTTAATTAATTATTCTGAAACTTGAAATTTATATTAATTATCAACATCTATAAGTATTGTAGTATTACAGTCTTCATAGCTGTTTTTTATTTAACAAAAAGAATTATTAACCTTAATTTCAGGTGCGACACTATAAGAAAGCTTAACTAAGTGTGTAATAAAAACGAATGATTATGATTAATCAGAGATACAAGTTTTTAATAGACATTTTCCTTAAAAATATTGTAATACGATAGTCATGAAAAATGATTGGTACAAAGATTTAGTTGTTTATCAAATATATCCAAGAAGCTTTATGGATAGCAATAACGATGGAATTGGTGACTTAAAAGGGATAATCAGTAAGCTCGATTATATTAAGAGTTTAAATGTTAATGCTATTTGGCTTTCCCCTGTGTATTTATCTCCATTCAAGGATAATGGATACGATATTTCTTCATACAAAGATGTTTCCCCTGTCTTTGGAACAAATGAGGACTTAAAAGAATTATTTGACGGCATTCATAAAAGAGGAATGAAGGTAATAATGGATTTAGTAATCAACCACACCTCAGATGAACACATGTGGTTCAAGGAGTCCTCAAAATCAAAAGATAATGAATACTCTGACTACTACATTTGGGCTGATGGTGTAGATGGTAAAGAGCCTAATAACTGGGAATCATGCTTTGGAGGAAGTGCATGGTGCTATGTTGAAGCAAGAGACCAATACTACTTACACCTGTTTTCAAAAGGCCAACCTGATTTAAACTGGAAATCACCAAAGGTAAAAAAAGATGTATTTGACATGGTTAGATGGTGGTGTGAAGCTGGTGTTGATGGCTTTAGAGTCGATGCAATAAGCTACCTCGAAAAAGCTCCATTTGACTACTCCCCTAATAAACCTAATGCTATGGGTTATTCATTTTGCATGGATATTTGCAGTGGAAGAGATAATACTCATTCTCTTATAAAAGAATTAAGAAAAATCTTTGATGAATATAACGTTATGAGTGTCGGAGAAGTAAGTGTTTCATCTCCAGAAGAACTGTATAAATACTCAAGTGATTCAAGAAAAGAATTTAATATGGCAATTCCGTTTATCCCTCCAGTTGTTGAAGTTGATACCTGGTCTGTTAGCAAAATGAAAGCTGATATCAAAGCTAGCTATGAAATATTAAAAGAAGATGGATGCTGGGCAAGATTTTTGTCAAACCATGATAAACCAAGACAAGTATCACTTTATGGAGATGATAAAGAGTATTGGAAGGAGTCAGCAAAGCTGCTTGCCATGATTACCCACTTACTTCCAGGAACTCCATTTATTTATCAGGGGGAAGAAATTGGTATGACTAATATCTATTACTCTGATTTAAATCAATATAATGATATTGATACCAAAAACTTTTTTGATCACGAAATTGCAGAGGGTAAAAGTGAAGCTGAAGCCTTTAAACGCTGTCAGCTTATTTCTCGTGATAATGCTCGCTCTCCTATGCAGTGGAATGATACAAAGTATGCAGGATTTTCAAAAAATAACCCTTGGTTAGGTGTAAATGAAAACTATATAAAAATAAATGTAAAAGCAGAGGAAAATGATAGCACTTCTATATTAAATTTTTATAAAAAACTAGTAAGTATTAGACTATCTAACGAAGCATTAAAAAGAGGAAAATTGGAATTCTTATTTGAAAACTCCCCTACTATTTTTGCCTACAAAAGAGTATTAGGAGAAGAAGAATTTGTTTGTATTTCAAACTTCTCAGAAAGTATTGAAACTATTGATTTTCCATTTAGTAATTATTCTGTATTACTCAATAACTATGATGAGAATTTATTAACTCAAAGTAATACTTTTAAGCCTTATGAAGCTGTGTTACTAAAGAGAAAATAAAAATTCTTTTCTTTGACAACACTCTTTTAATTGACTAATAACTCTTCTTTGACAGCTAGCGAGAAGTAAAATGCCATGTAACTTCTTGTATTACATGGCATTAATAAGAGCAAATTATCACATAAAAATGTAGGGTTAGAAATCATAGCTCATAAACTTTTTTCTTAGTTTTACCAACTATTCTTCTAATATCACTTTGTAGCAAATACTTTTTATTAACATTTATACCTAAAGTATTTAAAACTTTTTTAATTACAATATCATAGTAAGAAATCTGATATATATTAGAACCATCCATCTAAACAGCAGTAAAAGAGGATAAAGACTTTTGAATTTACTTCGATGAATATTTTCAATTCATTCTATATTTAAGCAACCTTTCAATTACAAGCGAAATAAAGCATAAAAGGAAGTGTGCTCTTATCCTATCTTGCTTACTATGAAATATAGGTCTTAAGTTAAGCATTCCAGTTTTACTTACTTTAAAGGTTTCCTCAATTTTCCAAAGTCCGCCATATATATCTACAATCTCTTCAACAAGAACTTCACGGTTAAATGTAAGAAACCCATATTTGTACCAGCACTTATCTTGAGAGCAATCTTTATTTATCTTTGCTGCACCAACAACATTGGTACAAATAATGTAGTATCCATCTAACTTCTCATCTTCTTTTAGCTTTTTATCATTAAAAACATATTCAAATGCATCTGCTTCTACAGTTTCACCATCCACTAATGGCTTTTTGGTAAGGTATTTATTCTTACCATAGGTTGAATCTTTATAATCTTTAGACTTTTTACCTACAGCTTCTAATGCCTTACTAATAGCTTTTTGTCTATCATGCTTAGCTCTTTCTGCTTATCTGCTTTATCATTGATTTTGAAAACATATTAATATTAGGCACCTAGAACAACATCTCTCAAGATTTTATTGATTCTTGTCTGATAACCTTTTCCTTCAGCTTTCAATGCATCTAGAACATCCTTATCTATATTAATTGATATTCGTTGTTTTAAAGGGACCGTTCTATACCATTCAGGATGAGATATGTGTGCTAAGTGTGCCATTGCTACTTGCTCATCCGTTATTTCTGGTGAATCATCATCAGGAACAGGGGTAATAGCTAAAATTTCTTTAAGTCTTTCATCCGAAATATTCTTTGTATTTTTCATTGTATATCTTCTCCTCTTTTGATGTTGCTCTTCTTGCGTTAATTATTCTTATTCTTCTTCCTTTTTCCATAAAACATGTCGTAATTATTACAATTCCTCTAATGCATCCTATTCCTCTGAACCGTTCCTCATCCACAGAATGTTCGATATCAGCAATTTCAAGAAATGCAGGATCATCAAAAACCTCAAGGATTTCCTCAAACGATAATAGATGCTTTTTTTTATTCAGATCGTTTTTTTTGCTATCCCATTCAAACCTTCCATCATCGCTGACTATTGTCATTTCTTCTTCTCCTAACTAAAATATATATTTAAAAATATATATAGTCAAATATATTTAATTTAATATAGTTTCAAAAAATAACTTCTTCATTTTAGATAAAAAGAAAGCCTGCAGAACAAAATCTACAGGCTGTTTCGATCTTATCAGTTATCTAATTATTTTTATTAATAGTTTTTATTAATAATATCTTCTATAGTTACGCTATCTAAGAAGGAATTAACCTTATTTTCCAAACTAGACCACAAAGCTACTGTTTTACACTTATCCTTTCTTAAACAAGGCTCGCTATTACACACCAAGCAGGAAACAGGAGCAAGAGTACCTTCAGTTAACCTTAATACATCACCAGCATTGTACTCACTTGGTTTTTTAGTAAGTGAATAACCACCCTTCTTTCCTGAAACCCCATTTACTAATCCTGCTTTAGTTAGTAATGGCATAATTCTTTCAAGATATTTTAAGGAAATTTCCTGTCTTTCAGCAATCTCAGAAAGTGGTACTAGACGACCATTACCACTTTCTGCAAGGTCAACTAAAACTCTTAATGCGTATCTACCTTTTGTTGAAATATACACGTCTTACTCCACTTGATATAAAGGTGTAGAGAGATATCTATCTCCTGTATCAGGTAAGAGAACTACAACAGTTTTACCTGCATTTTCCTCTTTTGAAGCAATATCAATTGCAGCTTTTAGTGCGGCACCAGAGGAAATACCAACTAAAAAGCCTTCAAGCTTACCAGGTAGTCTTCCATACTCAAATGCATCATCATTTGAAATTGTAACAATTTCATCGATAACACTTCTATCAAGGACAGCTGGAACAAAGCCTGCTCCAATACCTTGAATTTTATGAGCTCCAGCTACACCCTTTGAAAGAACAGGTGATGTTTCTGGTTCAACAGCTACAATTTTAACACTATCACTCTTTTCCTTTAGATATTTACCTACACCTGTAATTGTACCACCTGTACCAACACCTGCAACAAAATAATCAATATTACCGTCTGTATCGCTATAAATTTCAGGTCCAGTGGTATTGTAGTGAATTTTAGGGTTAGCAGGATTCACAAACTGACCTGCGATTATTGAATTAGGATTTTCTTCATGGAGCTTTTCTGCAACAGCAATTGCACCCTTCATCCCCTTAGCGCCCTCTGAAAGAACAAGGTTAGCACCATAAGCCTTCATAAGCTGTCTTCTTTCAACACTCATTGTATCAGGCATTACAATTGTAATTTTATACCCCTTACTTGCAGCAATTGCAGCAAGACCAATACCTGTGTTACCGCTAGTTGGTTCAATGATTAATGTATCCTTATTTAACTTTCCATCTTTTTCTGCTTCATTAATCATTGAAAGAGCAACCCTATCCTTAACACTTCCAGCTGGGTTAAAATATTCTAGTTTAGCTAGCAAACGTGCTTTAAGATTTAATTTCTTTTCAATATTTTGTAACTCTACTAGAGGAGTTTTACCAACTAATTCTTCCATTGATTTATAAAGTGCCATGAGAGCCTCCTTATTACCTACTTATAGGATAGGTGAATAATATTTATATTTACCTACCATGTCAATAGGGGAAACAATAAAAGCAGAGAATAATCCCTGCTTTTATTCATCTTCATTAACAACATCCCTCTTTCTTCTCTTTTTTACAGCTTCAGTTAAGAGATATTCTATTTGGCCATTTAATGATCTAAATTCATCCTCAGCCCAAGATTGAAGCTCGTTATAAAGAGAAGAAGAAACTCTTAATGGAATTTGTTTTTTACTATCTTTAGCTCCCATACTATACCAAATTAATAGATACTACCGGCATTTACAATAGGAGATGCTTCTTTATTTCCACAAAG
>JAQYFM010000078.1 GCA_028723145.1 Spirochaetales bacterium
AAGATAAAGCGTTAATTGTAGTGTTGGGTGGATCACAAGGTGCAGTTGAAATAAATGAGCTAATTTATAAAAACCTTGATGAGTTATTAAAGAGTGCAAATATTATCCACCAAGCAGGACGCTATGGAAACTTTAACATAAAAAAAGAGGGATATAGTTCTTATAGCTTTATCGATAAGGATTATGCATCAATTCTCTCTAAAGCGAGCTTAGTAATTTCACGCGCAGGTGCAAATACTCTATCTGAATTAATTAGTATCAATACTCCAATGTATTTAATACCTCTTTCATTAAATGCTAGTAGGGGGGATCAAATTGAAAATGCTAAGTGGGCAGAAGAGCAAGGTTGTGCTAAAGTAATGAAAAAGAGTGATGATTTTTTATCCGATATTCTTTCACTAATTAACGATTCTGAAGAATTAAGAAAGATGGAAGATGCCGAGAAAAAAATTAGTGTTGCTAATTCTTCAATAGCAATTAGCAAAATAATTTTAAACATTAAGGAGTAATATTTAGATGGATTATGTAATTAATATAGGTTCACTATCAGTAGGTGTTGTTGATTTAATAATTTTTATTATCGTGATGTTAAGCGCAGTAGTTAACTGCATCAGAGGCTTTGTTGCAGAATTTAGCCATGTAGGAGGCCTCATTGCAGGATTCTTTACTGGTATTATGTTTACCTCTAAGTTAAGTGAAAAATTAGCAGAGGTAATAAATGTAAACCTTCCAAGGTGGACTACAAGTTTAATTGCCTTTGTGATTTTAGTGTTAATTGGGTACTTACTAATAAGAATACTTGGAAACGCAATTGAAACCATTGTTGATAGCTTTCATCTTGGTGCGATTAATAACATCTTAGGATTCTTTTGGGGCTTGATTGCATCACTATTTTTCTTATCAGTAATTATGTATGTATTAACACTACAAAACATCTTTGATTTTTCTAATTTATTTAACTCATCGATTTTTATTACTAGAGTAATAGAACCATTACTTCCTGAAACAATTTCAACTCTTGAAAGTGTATTAAGCTTATGAGATTAAGTAATTTAGAGAAGACTCAGCCATATATGGCAAGTCGAATATCAGAGGAGCTTGAAAACAATAAGGTTCCTCAATCAATAATGTTTTTAGGACCAAAGTTTTCTTCTAGAATGACAGGAGCAATCGAACTTGGTCTTAATTTATTAAATGAAAGTAATCACTTTCAAGACTTAGATGTAAGTGATTTAATTATTTTATCTTCTAGAAACTTTGCATTAAGGTTAAAGGCATTAAGAAATCTGTTTTCAGCTTCAAGAAATAAAAGATCTTGGGATCTTTTACTCAGAGAGACAAGGATAATGCTTCTTTCATGTCACCCAGCACTTTCTAATAGTAGTGATAAAGACTTATTTAAAGCTGCTGCAGAACTATCAGATGTATTACTTACTTACCAAGATGATATGGATGATAAAACCTTTGATAAGTTTTTATCATCATATGATAAGGCATTAGCTTCATTTTTCTCTTCATCAAAGAAAAAATCAGGATTTACAATTGATCAAATTAGGGATGTACAAGCCTTCTTACAGCTTGAGAGTGAAAGAGGAAAGGTTGTTATCTTTGAAAATATTGAAGATGTAACTGTAGGTGCAATGAATAGCTTATTAAAGCTACTAGAAGAGCCTATGCCTGGTGCTCATTTAATCTTAATTAGCCAAGATCAATCTAGAATCTTAGATACTATATTATCTCGAGTAAGAAAGTATGAGTTTAATGAGATTGATAGTAATTTAACATCAAATTTTGTTATTAATACTTTTTTCAAACAAGCAGATTCCTCATTAGAGGAGTTTTTCTACGTTCAAGCAGGTTTTGATAATAATCAATTAATAAAAATTGTTAATTCCTTTTTTGAAAAAGCATTTGTTAAGAGAGAAAAAGATAGCTATGATAATTTAAATACAATTAATGCATTTTTAGATGAATTTGATACTTATCCTCTCTTTGTTAAATATTTATATGAAAAATTTGAGAAGAAAGCTTTGCTTGATAGAGATGTTAGAGCAATGAAGGCTTTAAAAAGTCTTTCAAATATTTTTAATGATTCTACAATATATAACCAAAATAAAAAAATAATGATTGATAGAATTGAAAGGAGTTTAAGAAATGAGTAATAAACTTCTCAAGAGAGCCCTTGATAGACTCGATCAATTTCCTAAAAAGGAAGTTGAGAAATTAGTAAGAATGCAAATAGCAGAAGCTGATATGCTTGATGCTATTTTGGAGGAAAGTCCTATTGGACATTTGCTTATTAAGGACAAAATAATTAGGTATGTAAATACTTCATTTTGTACCCTTCTTCCTACAGATAGAAGATATTTAAGAAAGAATGCTGAAGGTAAGCACATTAAGGATTTAGTTGTTGATAAAGAGGTATTAGATTACCTTGTAACTCTTAGTGCAAAAAATGTTAGAGATGAAAAGGAATTTAACTTCCAAGTAGGTAGTGAGGTTAGAACTATTCTAATTACCCATAGAATCGTTGAAACAGAGGAAGGGGATTACCTTGATATTAATGTAAGGGATGTTACTGAGGAAAAGCGAAGGGAAGCACGCTTAAGACGAAGTGAATCCTTAGCTAGTATGACTACTATGGCTGCTGGAATTGCTCATGAGATAAAAAATCCTCTTGCTGCAATGCAAATTCATTTACAGCTATTACATAAAGCTTTTGTAAAAAAGACTGCTTTAACTGAGGAAGATGCTTCTAGGTACTTAAATGTAATTGAAGAGGAAATTGAACGTCTTAATAGAATTGCTGTTGATTTCTTATTTGCAGTTAGACCAATGAATATTGATTTAAAGCTTTGTAGCGTTGATGAAATACTTAAGGGCCTTTGTGAGTTCATCTCTCCTGAAATTGAAAGTCATGGTATAAAGCTTGTTTGGCAGGTTGAAAAGTACTTACCAAAACTTATGATGGATAAGCAACACATTAACCAAGCTCTATTAAATATTATTCAAAATGCAATTCATGCCATGGATGATGGTGGTACTCTTACATTAAGTGTAAAAAACGATGGGGACTTTGTTCTATTTTCAATCTCCGATACAGGATGTGGTATTAAAGAAGAGAATCTTGCAAAAATCTTTGAACCATACTTTACAACAAAGGCTACAGGTACCGGTCTTGGACTTACCAATGTATATAAAATTGTTAAGGAGCATAGCGGAGACATCAGTGTCGAAAGTAAAGTTGGAAAGGGTACAACTTTCTATATTAGGCTTCCCGTTCCAACTTCACAGCGTGTCCAGCTTGACCATATAGAGGAGGTATGATGTGGCTTGTGTTTTAATTGTTGATGATGAGAAAAATATACGTTCAGGCCTGACTCTTGCCTTCGAAGATGAAGGCTATGATACTCTTGAAGCTGAAAATGGAGAGGTCGCTTGGACACTAATAAATAAAAAAAGTGTTGATTTAGTTATTACAGATTTAAGAATGCCTGTTCTCTCTGGCTATGATTTACTTAAAAGAGTTTCATCGACCTTTCCAACACTCCCCGTAATTGTATTAACAGGCCATGGTTCTATTGAGGATGCGGTAAAGGCAATGCAGGATGGAGCTATAGACTTCTTTACAAAGCCTGTAGATTTAGACCACATCATGCTTACTGCTAAAAAGGCATTAAGCAATAGTAAGATTATTGAGCAAAACATTAAGCTCACTCAAGAAATATCTACTTTAAAGAAAAAGGTAGAGGTTAATAAGTCAATAATTGGAAAGAGTGAAAAGCTTTCTAAGATGATGAGAACCATAGAGCAGGTAGCTCCTACTCGTGCCACTGTATTAGTAACTGGGGAATCGGGCGTAGGTAAAGAGTTAGTTGCAGATGCTCTTCATAACCTATCTGATAGAAAGGATGGTCCTTTTATCAAGGTGCACTGTGCATCATTATCTGCGAATTTACTTGAATCAGAGTTGTTTGGTCATGAGAAGGGAAGTTTTACAGGAGCTGTTAGTCAAAAGAAAGGACGTTTTGAGCTTGCAGATGGTGGAACTATTTTCTTAGATGAAATTGGTGAAATCGATGCAGCTACCCAAGTTAAAATCTTAAGAGTACTTCAAGAAAAATCCTTTGAAAGAGTAGGTGGTACTCAAACCTTAAATGTCGATGTTAGAGTTGTTGCTGCTACAAATCGAAATCTTGAAGAGGAAGTAAAGAAAGGAAACTTCAGAGAGGATTTGTTTTATCGCTTAAATGTTGTTCACATCGAAGTTCCTCCTCTAAGAGAGAGAAAGGATGATATTCCGCTCTTAATGAATTCATTTTTAAATGAATTTAATAAAGAAAATAATAGAAATATTGAGGGTTTTACTCCTGCTGCTAGAAAAGTATTATGTTCTTACTCCTGGCCTGGTAATATTAGGCAATTAAGAAACTCTATTGAGTCAGCAGTTGTTCTTGCTAGAGGAAGACTTATTGATGTTGATGATTTACCTGAACAGGTAAGTGAGCATGATAATGATAGCCAGTTAAGTATTAAGGTTGGACTTACCTTAGATGAAGCTGAAAAGATGTTTATTATTAGTACTCTTGATTACTGCGGGGGTAATAAAACAAAAGCGAGTGAGATGTTAGGTATTGGTAGAAAAACTTTACATCGAAAACTCGAAGAATATGGAAAAGCGGATGATTGATCCTTTACAAATAGATGATATTTTAGCCTCCGGTGGTGCACTCTCAAAATATTTTTCCTCCTATGAGGAGAGAGGGGACCAAATTGAAATGTCTAAGCTTGTTTTGCAGGGCTATGAAGAGAATATGGCTGAGGTAATTGAAGCTGGTACTGGAATAGGTAAGAGCTTTGGTTATCTTGTCCCGGCTATATTGCACTATGAAGAAACAAGGGAGAAAACTGTAGTAGCAACTAGTACGATAACACTGCAAAAACAGCTTGTTGATAAGGATTTACCAACTTTGATGAAAGCGCTGGGAAAGGATATTCCCTTTGCACTTTTAATGGGTAGGTCAAATTATCTATGTCTTAGACGTTATTTAGATAATACAGTAAGCCAAAGTATTTTTGCATCTGACCCTACAAGTGAAGATGGTAAGCTTGCTACTTGGGTTAGAACTACAGAGGATGGAATTCTTGATGAACTTCAAGCTCTTCCAAGAGGAGTGCTTAAGAGCGATATTGCATCGGATTTTGAACTTTGTCTTGGACAAAAATGTCCAAACTTTAGTAGATGCTTTTTCTTTAAAAGTAGAAAAAAGGCAGAAAGTGCAGGAATTATTGTTACAAATCATCACCTTTTATTTTTAGATGCAAAAAAGAGGTGTGATAACGATGAGGATTACACTGAAAAAGCACTCCTTCCTCCATACAATCGATTAATTATCGATGAGTGCCATAATATGGATAAGAATGCAACTTCTCTTTTTACTCAAGTATTTTCATACTATGGTTTTCTTTGGGAGTATAGAAAGTTAGTCGCTGTAAAGCATGGTGCTAATGCAAGTAATTTAATAACCCTTGCTGCAGGAATAGTAAAAGGAAAGGAAAATGAGGCGCTTGATGTAATTAAGGAATTAGAGAGTGCAGAAAAAATAATTAACAATCTTAATTCAATATTAGTTATGTCTTTAAGTGGGTCTGAGCAAAGAGTTGATAAGTCAAACTATAGTTTCTTTTTATCTAAATATAGTGCATCTTTAATTGCTATTAAACAAAGCTTAGATAAAATAACATCATTACTTAATTCAATTATTGGTAAAACTGCTTTTTCAGATGAGGATAGTTATATCCAACAAGGTATTAATTCTGCCATCTGTACCTTTGAAGGATATTCTTCATTTATCAGTGAGTTTTTAAATATAAAAGAATTTAAGGATAAGGTTTACTACCTTACTAGAGAGAAAAATAAAAATAGAGAAGAAGTTCAATTAAAGATTTCACCTCTTGAGGTATCTGATAT
>JAQYFM010000079.1 GCA_028723145.1 Spirochaetales bacterium
TTTGCTTGGTTTGTTAGAGAACCAAGACGAACTTGAATAAATTCATCAAGATTAGAGATAAATATTGATAAAAATTTACATCTTTCAAGTAATGGATTAGTTAAATCCATTGCTTGATCAAGAACACGTTTATTAAATTGAAGCCAAGAGTATTCCCTGTTTATAAATATGCCATTAATGCACTTTTTGTACTCTTCACCCATATTACTTTTCCTCTAATGTAAGTCCTTTTTGTTCTCTTTTACCCTGGACAATACTTTTTAGTATTCCTTCCTTAACGCCCAGATCCGAAATTACGATGTTGTTAATCTTGAATCGTCTTAAAAGCTCCTTTGCAAGAATTACAGCTGGAACAGCTTGCTTCATAAGCTCTGGTGCATTTTTAAGTATAAGCATAGAGCGCTCTTCTGATTTTATTAAATACTTGCAGAGCTTTCTAAGCTTTTTATATTGGATTATCATTTCACCGTGGTTGTACTCTAGTTTATAATATTCTGAATAAAGCTGGTAGATAACCCAAGCATAAACTCCTGCTAAAACTGCATTATCAAAAAAACCTTCTTCTGGAAGATTTGCTTCATCAAGAGTTGCTCTTATCGCATTTTTAATGCTTTTTGCTTCCTGTTGAGTCGGTATTACTTCACTTACAAAATCTTCATATATTGTAATAGGTCCAATTGGTACTGTAGAGATGTAGTCAGAAAAGCTATAGAGCTTCATTGTGTTTGAACCAAAGTCAACTAGAACGGTATTTGGTAGTATTGAATAGCGTTCATTTGCAAAGATTCTTGCTTCTGCTTCTGTTGCAATATCAAGCTTGTAGATTGTAAGATTTGTTTTTTCGCTAATCATTTTTAGGACACTATCAAATTCCTTAATGCTTGATAGACTTGCAGATGCTATTGCATAAAGAGTATTAACACCTTTAGATTTTGCATTTTCGATAAAGCTATCTGTGATATCCAAAACTTCTAGAATTTCAATTTCAGTAAGCTCTCTATCTTGATAAATTGTGCTTGCAAAAGATAGGGGAGTACGAGTATGAAATAAACTTTCCATAACGCTTCCTTCTGTCTTTGCTATTAATAAAGATACAGAAGAAGATGAGTAGTCAATTAATGCAACTTTTTTCACTATTAAAAATTATGCCGATGTTACTCGGCATATCCTCCCATAATTAAATTCCTTTAAATTTTTTGCCATCTCCAAATGATATTCCGATAGATCGTCCGATCTTAATCATTTGGTTATCTTCATCGACATACTTAGTCTTACCTGCAACATCACTTAAACGGTTATATGTAATTTGGTTATTAATAATTGCGACAGTTTTACCAAAGTTTCCTTCTTGAACTAATTTTCCGGCAAATGAACCAAGCTCTGTACTTATTAAGCGGTCATAAGGTGATGGATTACCACCTCGCTGAATGTGTCCCGGTATTACTGTTCTAGTTTCTACCCCTGCATTTTCTTGGATGTATCTAGCAAGTCTATTTGTTGCTGTTGCCTCTCCATTTCTATATTCAAGACGTTCAGCTTTTTTCATTGCAGCTTCTTTCTTGCTCATTGCACCTTCAGCAATTGCAATAATTGTGAAAGCCTTTCCACTTTCATAACGCTTTGTAACCATGTTACAAACTTCGTCTGGGTCATATGGAATTTCAGGGATTAAGATGATATCAGCACCCCCAGCAATACCAGCGTAAAGAGTAAGCCAACCAACCTTGTTACCCATAATTTCAATTAACATTGTTCTACCATGGCTTGCAGCGGTTGTGTGAATTCTATCGATACACTCGGTATCAATTTCAAGAGCTGTATGGAAACCAAATGTTACATCTGTTCCCCAAATATCGTTATCAATTGTTTTTGGTAGTCCAATAACATTACATCCTGCGTCAGAAAGTAGGGATGCAGTTTTGTGTGTTCCAGCTCCACCAAGTGTTACAAGAAGGTCGAGCTTATTTTTCTTATAGTTTTTGACCATTTGGTCTAATCTTGATTCACCATTTTGATCTTCAACCTTCATTTGCTTAAAAGGCTGACGACTTGTTCCAAGAATAGTTCCACCAATATTTAAAATACCTGAGAAATCAGATTCTTTAAGTTTACTAAATTCACCAGAAATTAATCCTCTATATCCATCTTGAATACCTATAATTTCAGCATTTGGAATCTGATTATAAACATATTTTGCAAAGCCTCTGATTACTGCATTTAATCCTGGACAGTCACCACCTGCTGTTAAAATACCTATCTTCATTATGTTTTCGCTCCTTTAATGCTTAGTGTATCAAAAAAAAAGTAGGTATGATAACAAAAATCATATTCCTAAAATAAAAAAAATCCGAGGAGTTATACTTCCTCGGAAGAATTGTTTACTTAAATTTTACATTGAATGTCGTACTAAAGATTGTACCCTCATTGTCTGTAACTTTAACATCTAAATCGATTGTTTTTCCTGAAGCACTATTTGGAGCTACAAGTTTTATTCCTGTAAAGTTAACTTTCGAACCACTACGAAGTATTCTGCTATATGCAGTGTTATCAATTAAGGTAATTGAATCATCAGATGTTGTCACCTCAAATTTTAGACCTTCAAGATTTTCACTTCCGTTATTTTCTATTGATATTGTAAGTGGAATCTGAGTTTGTGTTGGAAGTGCATTTACACTGTAAGAACCTGTTGATAGTGTAGAAATAGAAAGTGCCTTCCAAAGGGCTTCGAAGGAAGCTCCATTACCTTTTACACTCCAACTTTCTACTCCAGGTGCAATGTAAAGTCCTGAAGCGCTATCATACCAGCCTTCAAATATCATTCCATCTTTTGATGGCTCTGTAATTTCTATTTCATCACCTTGATTTGCCAAAATAAATTCATCAATTCCAGTTTCACTATCTTTAAATGTAACGCCGGATGCGAAAACTGCATATAGAGTTTGGTCTGTTGCAGGCATTACTATCTTCTCTCCAGGCTTATATGTTACTTCTTCTTTATCAATTGACCAGCCTTGAAGTTGACCGTTAATAATTGTACTAACATTTAAATCATCTCCAGTTGGTAGTGTAATTTCACTTCCTGGAGCTGTAGAAATAGATGATGTATATCTACTAACTCTACCTTTTGAATTTGATGAAACTGAGAAAGTAAGAGTAGGGCGATAATATGGACTATTATCGTATAGCCATGATAGTGCAGTACTGTCGTTGTTTGCTAATGCAGTTGCTAAGAAAGCATCACTTTCTTCTTTAGAAATTGTATATGAATTAAGGCGTTTTAAATCTGCTAAGGAAGAATAGTATAGTTCGCTATTGTTCTTCTTGATTGCTTTTTCAATTGAGGATGTTGCATTACTTTTTTCTTTTGCAACTCTTGTTTCAAGTTCTGAGTAGCGCTTCATCGCGCTATTAAGATCCCCATTGTTTATTGCAGTTGAGAAATCACCATAAAGTTTCTCTGCGCTTGAAGCTGCAAAAACAAATGATATGCAAAGTGCAGAAACAATTAAAAATGATATTATTTTTTTCATACTTTTTATCTCCTTACACGTTCCAACTTATGTATAAAAAGATAAAGTATCAAATGAAGATTGTGTGAAAATCCATACATATGTATGACTTTTACATAAAATACAAATTAGCTTAACTTAATTGACAAATTAGCCAAAGGTTGTAATTTCAATTGATGTAATCTTACCGATTGTTTCAAGCTGTTTCATTACATCATTAATATTATCTTTCTTAGAGAAGATAATTGTTGCAGATACATCTTGACCACCATCTCGAAGGACAAGACGCATATTCCTTACATCTAATTTCTTTTCCTTAAATACACTGTTTACTTGGCCTATTGTAAAGTTTGAATTATCAATTCTAAGTACAATTGAACCTGTGGTTTGAGTTGAAAATTTAAATCTCTTATTGTGCAAAATTAGTTGTACTAATAGTACTAGTACAGTAAAAGTGACACCTGCAAAGTACATTCCTGCTCCAATTGCAAGGCCAAGACCTACAGTTGCCCATAGTCCTGCTGCAGTTGTAACGCCAATAGTATTTTCCTTTCTTACGAAAATAACTCCGGCACCTAAGAAACCTATTGCTGATACAACAGATGCAGCAACACGAGATGCATCAACTCTAATTCCTTCATTTACTAAGGCAACATCAAAAAATCCATATTTACTGATTATCATCATTAAGGCTGCAGACATGGATACAAGAATGTGTGTTCTAATTCCTGCATTCTTTAATCTTTTTTCTCTTTCATATCCGATAACCCCACCACAAATTGCGGCAATGATTACTCTAAGTATATATTCCATTTCTTGAGCATTAATTATGTATCTAAGCATAGTAATATTGTCTCTTAATATCGATGTAAAATAAATGATAAACTTTTAATGTTTTTTGATTACTTTTCAGCCTTTGCAAAAAGGATGGGAAAGTGTTTAATAGTAATTGGAGTTTTAATTATGAAGAAAAGTATTATAACTGTCGTAGGAAAGGATTGTGTTGGTATTATTGCAAAGATTTGTACCTACCTCGCTGATAATGATGTAAATATCCTCGATATTAGTCAGACAATTGTAGATGGATATTTTAATATGATGATGATTGCCGATACAAATGGTTCTAAGAAGGAATTTTTAACACTCTCAAGTGAATTAGAAGAACTTGGTGAAAAGATTGGCTGTATAGTTAAACTACAGAGAGAAGATATTTTCAATAGAATGCAGAGGATTTAATTGTGATTAACATTAATGAAGTAATTGAAACTAATGCAATGATCGAAAAAGAAAATCTTGATGTGAGAACTATCACATTAGGTATTTCACTCCTCGATTGCATAAGTGATGATTTAAATACCCTTTGCAATAATATTTATAATAAGATAACCACTGTTGCTAAGGATTTAGTTAAGACTGGTAAGGAAATTGAGAGAGAATATGCAATTCCTATTGTCAATAAAAGAATTAGTGTAACTCCTATCGCATTAATTGGTGCTTCTGCTTGTAAGAGCATTGATGACTATGTAACTATTGCTAAAACTCTTGATAGAGCAGCTAAGGAGGTCGGTGTAAATTTCCTGGGTGGTTTCTCTGCTCTTCCAGCTAAGGGAATGACCAAAAGTGAGGAGTTATTAATTAAATCTATTCCTCAAGCTTTAAAGGAAACAGAACATATTTGTTCATCTGTAAATCTAGGTTCTACTAAGACTGGTATTAATATGGATGCAGTTGCTCTTATGGGTAAAATTATTAAAGAGTGTGCATACCTTACTCGTGATAACGACTCAATTGGTTGTGCCAAGTTAGTAGTATTTTGCAATGCACCTGATGATAACCCATTTATGGCTGGTGCCTTCCATGGGGTTACAGAGACAGATAATGTTGTAAATGTAGGTGTTAGTGGTCCAGGTGTAATTAAGTATGCTCTTGAAGAGGTAAAAAATAGTGATTTCGAAACTCTTTGCGAGAAGATTAAAAAGACTGCATTTAAGATTACTAGACTTGGACAGCTTGTTGCTCAGGAAGCAAGTAAAAGATTAAATATTCCATTTGGAATTGTAGATTTATCACTTGCTCCAACTCCTGCAATTGGAGACTCTATTGCTGAAATTCTTGAGGCAATGGGCCTTGAAAAGGTTGGTGCACCAGGTACTACTGCAGCATTAGCGCTATTAAATGATAGTGTTAAGAAGGGTGGTATTATGGCATCAAGCTATGTAGGAGGCCTATCGGGTGCATTTATTCCTGTTAGTGAAGACCAAGGTATGATAAATGCTGTTAAGGCGGGCTCTTTAACACTTGAGAAGTTAGAGGCTATGACTTGTGTATGCTCTGTTGGTCTTGATATGATTGCAATTCCAGGAGATACAAGTGAATCAACTATTAGTGGAATTATTGCTGATGAAATGGCAATTGGTATGATAAACCAAAAGACTACAGCTGTCAGAATCATTCCTGTATATGGAAAAAAGGTTGGGGATGAAGCAGTTTTTGGCGGGCTTTTAGGCTTTGCACCAATAATGAAGGTTAATAGTTTTTCTTGCGAAGACTTTATTAAACGAGGTGGAAGAATACCTGCTCCAGTTCATAGTTTTAAAAATTAGTTGCAATTTGTTGCTCGCAAGTGATTTGCGAGCTTTTTTTCTATTTTTTATCTTTATTAGCTATTAAACATAACATAGTAAATAGTATAGAATGTGGCACCGGGAGAAAATAATGAAAAAAACAAATTCTACTGTAAAGTACGGCCCGGCAGATAAGCCACCACTAAAAGAGTGGGTGCCACTTTCAATCCAACATGTATTTGCAATGTTTGGTTCAACTATTTTAGTTCCAATCTTAGTTGGACTTGAACCAACTACTGCACTCTTTACTGCAGGAACAGGTACACTTATCTATATCCTTTTAACAAAGGCTATGGTACCTGCATTTATCGGTTCATCTTTTGCATTTATAACACCTTTAATTGCGATCTCATCACAATATGGTTGGCCATATGCTATGGGTGGTGCTTTCTGTTCTGGTTTGATGTATGCAGTAATTGCATTCATCATCTCAAAAGCAGGTTCTGCTTGGATTCATAGAGCACTTCCACCAGTTGTAATTGGATCAGTAATCGTAGTAATCGGACTTAACCTTGCGCCTACAGCAATGAACATGGCTATGTATGATAACAATACATATAGCTTAGTATTCTTATCTATTGCAGTTGTTACCCTTGCTGCTACTGTAGTATTTAATGTCTTCTTTACTGGATTTTTATCAGTAATTCCAATATTGATGGGTCTTGTAATTGGATACTTATTTACTTTAATCATGGGATTTATCTTCCCTGCATACCACATCATTTCATTTGAAGGTGTAAAGAGTGCAGCATGGTTTGGTTTCCCTAAATTTGGCTTACCAAAGTTCTCAATTGTTCCAATTCTTACATTCTTGATTGTATCTTTTGCAACTATTTGTGAGCACCTTGGTGATACCCTTGTAATTTCAAAGGTAGTAGGTGAGAACTACTATGAAAATCCAGGTTTAAAGAGAACATTACTTGGTGATGGTTTAGCAACCACTTGGGCATCTTTATGGGGTGGTCCACCAAACACAACATATGGTGAAAACGTTGGTGTTCTTGCAATAACCGGTGTATATAGTGTATGGGTAACAGGAGGAGCTGCTGTAATTTCTGTATTCTTATCACTCTTTCCTAAGTTTGGTGCATTAATTCAGACAATTCCAAGCCCAGTACTTGGTGGTATTTCAATTCTACTATTTGGTGTAATTGCATCTTCTGGTCTTAGAACACTTGTTGAATCTGGTGTTGACTATCAAGATAAGAGAAACCTCACAATTAGCTCAATTATTCTTGTAATTGGTATTGGTGGTGGTATGCTTAAGTTTAATCTTGGCTCCTCTCTTGAGTTCTCACTTGGTGCCGTTGCACTTGCAACATTGGTTGGTATTGTTCTTAACCTTATTATTCCAGCTAAAAAGAGATAATAAGTTAAATTAAAACCATATTAAAGCTACAGGATGATTAAGTTCATTTTGTAGCTTATTTTTTTTAAAACTAAATCCAATTTTCACTATTCATCATTCCTTACTCATTTTAGCTTCAAAATTGTTAAGCCATTCTAAAAGTGAATTATAGAGAAGTTTCTGCTGTTCAAAAATTGTTTTCCCTACAAGTGGAATAGTAGCATATTAAATTGCATAATCTTCATCAGCTTTAGTTGAGATTTTTATACTTTCTCTTAAATGAGCAATAAGTTTAATCGCTTCATTTGAACTAACTTTATTCAAGTTTGCAATTACCACATTAAAATCAAATAAGAGAGTAACATCTGGAGAAGCATAGGCAAACATTAATTTATTATCATATGCTTATCAAAGAGTGTTTGGTTTTCAAGACCAAGAAAAAATACTTTAAGTAAAACAAATTAAAAAAAGAGACTATATCGTCTATGACATAGTCTCCATTAAGCTAATCTTAGTCTTAAAGAACAAGAGATGGTGCAGAATAGACTCTAGCAGCAAGCTCTGAGTTAAGCATGTAAAGGCTTCTAGCATCATCACCAAAGAGCTCCATCTTTGTGATTAAATCTGTAGAATTCTTTTCCTCTTCACCCTGTTCCTTAATAAACCAGTCAAGGAACTGAGTTGTACGGAAGTCATTTGCTTCCTGTGCTGCTGCATAGATATTGTTGATTAAAGAAGTAACATACTTCTCATGCTCTAAACCCGCCTTAAGTGGATCCATAAGAGTTGTGTATTCTTTATCTGGCTTTGCAATTGCTTCTAGTGTTACAACAACATCGTTGTTATGCAAATACTGATACATAAGCATTGCATGATCCTGCTCCTCTTTTGCCTGAATCTCATACCAGTTAGCAAAGCCACTAAGACCCTTTCTTGAATAGAAGTTCGCCATATCTAGATACAGGTATGCAGAGTAAAATTCCTTGTTAATTTGGTCATTGAGAAGATTTACAACCTTTTCGTTCATAATTGAATTCCTCCTAAACTAAAAGTTAGTAATAACTTACTGCATGTACTACACCACTTTTTATTAAAAATAACAAGTAGATAATTTGAATTCAAGCTACAAAATGGATATAGCATTTTGTAGCTTAAGAACTTTTATATTTGGTACCAAATAATTTCATTTGGATTCATTTCAAGGTTAAAGGAAGAACCATCTCCACGATAAATAGTAGTACTTAATGGCTCATAAGTATTGTTAACAACAGCATATTTTCCATTTTTAACATAAGCATGGACTTCTGCATTTGGGTTACTGCTGAACCAAGTATAAAGAAGGTCTTCACTATTTGTTGCCCATAGTATTGCTCTATGAAGGATTCGATTATTAGCAGCACTATATGGAAGGCCGGAAATATATACACCTCTTCCATTATAGTATTCATTAACTGCCATTTGAACTTCCTTATCTCTTTGAACAAGGATTTTAGTCCCTGGAAGTGCATATATGTTCTTTTTGCCTTCTCCAAAGTCGATAGTTTTACCTGTTTCAGAAGTGATAAAGTGTTCACTCTCATCCCAGTTATATTTATCGTAGCCAAGGGTAAATCCTGTTTCTTTCTCAATACCAAGTACATCATAGAGCTGTATCATATGACCTTGATATTGATGCGCTGTTGGCTCTCCAATACCAATAAAGCCACCACCGTGAGCAACAAATGCCCTTACTCTTGTTATTACCTCTTCATCTTCCCAATAGGAGCCACCAGTATGAGCTGTATCTTGATCTCCAACATTAATTATGCAGTCAAAAGAACTTAATAAGTTTTCATCATTCTTAATATCCTCAAAGCTGATAAATGAAACATCGAAAGGGGCTCCTGAAAGAGCTTCAATTACACCGGCATAACTGTAGTTTTGCTTTTGATAAAGCGCATGGTGAACCATGTGTGCTCCCCATGAGCGCATTTTACCCCAACAGTTTAATACTGCAACTTTCTTTAAAGAGTATGCTGTGGTACCTTTAGCATTTTCATAGAGCTCTCTAAACTCATCACAAACACTATTAACATATTCAATAAACTCAGGGAACTTTAGTGCAAGTTTTAGATATCCACCATAACCAATTCTATCAATAGGGCTTCTTAGAATAGCTCTTCTTGCGGTTACCCAATTGTACTTTGCCTCTTTTACAGGGTCTCCACCTTCATAAAAGGTGTCTGGGAAGAAATATGGTAAAAGTCTTCCTTCGGTATATTTTACTCCTTTAATATCACTGATGAGTCTTAAAGTTGAACCATTTCCAACAGAGCCAACAATTGCATCTACACCTGAATTTTTAAACTCATCTAAAAATGGCTCTGTACCGATCCAATGGTCACCTAAGAACATCATTGCTTCTTTACCATATTCATGACAGATATCGGTAAATTCTTTAATTAGTGCACATACCTCTTTGTTTTGGAATTTTATGAAGTCTCTATACTCTTTACTAGGTACTCTATATTGGCCGTTGTAATAGCCCTGGTCGATGATGTATTCAGGTCTAAATTTATAGCCGACCTCATTTTCAAATTTCTCTAAAATATAAGGTGAAACAGAAGCAGAATAACCATACCAGTCTACATACTTTTCTCTTGCCTTTTCATCAAAGAGTAGGGTGAATTGGTGGAAGAAGGTAGTAAATCGAATTACATCGACGTAATCATGTTCTTGGATAAACTTTCTTAATCTTTGAAGAGAGAATTCATGAGTAGCAGGTTGCCTAACATCGAATGTCATCTGAGGCTCGATAGTCCAACCATTTGTTACTGCATTATACATATGAACAGGATCCCACATGATAAATGCTAAAAATGAGACAGTATAAGCATGAAATGGTTTTGCTTTTATAGTAACTTGATAACCTTCCTCTTGATAGGTCCAATCAGAAATAACATCTCCTGTAGTTCTATCAATTACTTCCCACCATCTTTTATTATCTTTACCATTTGGTTTAAGCATAGCAGGGTAAAGGCCATACATTAATGGAATTGTGAGACTTTCATCTGCTGCTGTATAAAATGGAGTCATTACATAAACTTGTTGAATTTCTTCAGGATGTGCTTTAGCCCATACATTATCTTTTCTTGTTGTGTAATATGTTTTATATATTTTAGCATTTTGGCCTTTGAGCTCTTCAGGAAACTCTGTTCCATCACAATCTCGAATTGCATCGGCACCCCATTTTTTTAATATTTCAATAGTCTCTGGTACTATATCTAAATCAGTTGGGATCGTGACTCTACCTTTTAATTCCATTACTTTACCTCTCTAATAATATTATTTTCCAATTTGACGTTGCCGTCATCCATCCTCTTTCTGAAAAGTGGTGTAGCTACTTTCTTATTAATTACATTATCCCTAATTAGTCCATTAGGGTTTTTAGCCATGCTAAAGATTCCTCCAAGATCATCATCAATTACATTATTAATAAAGGATGAATCAATAGCTTCTTCAAGACAGAACATTACTGTTCCACCTTCATTTAATGAGCTGAAATTGTGCTCATATAATGTAGACCAGCCTGAGTCTGCATCATATGCCATTCCATCTTGGTTTAACCTTGTTGTTCTTGCTAAATTATTCCTAAATTCAGCATTTAGACACTTCCAAGGCCAAATTCCAGCCCCCACTTTACCACCTCTATTATGAGGTTTTAGATAGTATCTATCGTTTATTTGGCAAGCGGCTTCATCACTTAGATTGTTATTTACAATAGGATTATCTGAGTACATTACTGTAATAGCATCTCCTGCTGCTTGCTTAACATAGCAATTTTCAATTCTTACATTCTTGTGCCCATAAACTTTAAATGCATCTTCTTTGTATTTTGTGCCTTTAAAATTTTCATGAGCATATGTATAGCCTATAGCTATTCCCCAGCGGGAAGTTCTATAAACAAAGCATTTTGAGATAAGTATGTTCTCAAAACGTGAGAAAGTATTCTTACTTGGTTTTGAACAAGTAAAATAAATTCCTCCATTGTTTAAATGTTTATCATAGATATTTCCATAAACGTCGTGGATAAATAGATCTTCAAGAACAATATTACTCATTACTTCAATATTTCTTGCAACAGCTGAAACACCAGTAGCACAGTAATATTCATCACCAACTTTATCATTAATAATTTCAAGGTTTGTGATTGTTATATTAGAACAATCTTCTAAATGAATAGTTGAAGAAATATTTCCACAGTAACGGTGAGTAGGGCTATCAAGTTCGCACCCATAGTCCTGATACCAAATGCCTGAACCTTTAGCATTGATAATTGGTTTTTCCCCATCTCCATAGCTTGAGATAGTAATATTTGATAAACCCTTTAAATGGATATATTCACTATTAAATACCGATCCTCTTTCAAGAAGTATTTTATCTCCACTTTCAAGAGAAATAGTCTTCAATGCTAATAGTGAGTTATACGCATTACTGCTTTTCGTACTGAAGTGATATTCTTTTGACATTATCTAAATATTCCTCTTCTCTAATTCGCTTTTTTATTATCTCTACTACTTCAGCTAATTCAAATTTGTCCCCATCAGCACGCGTAAATAAATCTTGGTTTGAATTGTAAAAGTTTATTATTTCTTCATCTTGAATAGGCCTAGAATTTATCCTTGAATATAAAAGCATAAAGGAAGTTTTTTCCATTTCAAAATAAGATTCTAAGCTTAAGTAGGCAGGGCCAAACTCATGTTTTTGCTCGTTGTATTTTGCCCACCTAGCTTTAAGGTGAGCAAAATCATCGTTATTTATGTAACCAAGATTTGAGGCAAGTTTTAAATGGGCTTTATCGATATTAGTTAAAATCATTTAACAGCACCTGTAATACCATTTGCGAAACTCTTTTGAAGTGCTAAGAAGATAATTGCTGTTGGAAGTGTACAGATTAATACACCAAGCATTAACATTCCATAGTCTACGAAGTAACCACCCTTAAGGTTTGCAACTAACATTGGCATTGTAATTGATTCATTTGATTGGAAAATAATCTTTGGCCAAAGATAACTATTCCAAGCATTCATGAATGTTACAGTTGCTGCTGCTCCGTATGTTGATCGCATAACTGGTATAAACATTGTAAAGAAAATTCTAATTTCACCTAAACCTTCAAGTCGTGATGCTTCGATAATGTCATGTGGAAAGGATCTTGCTGACTGTCTAAAGAGCATTATCATAAAAGGTGTTGAAATTGTTGGAAG